>JAZBOD010000565.1:0-4594 GCA_036350955.1 Desulforhopalus sp.
AGAAGCTGGTATAACCTTCATCATATCGCATACGAGCCAGGCGAGCATAGTTTTTCAGGGCTTTTACCTGGTTAGCCTGGGCCTGGAGCTTCTGTTGAGATTTGGCGCGTGAGACTAACGCGTCGTCCACTTCCAGTAAAGCGTTCTGAATAGTCTGAATATAATTGTAAAGTGTCTGTTTTTGAAATGCTTCGGCTCCTTTTACCTCACCACCTATGCGGCCCGCCGTAAAAATCGGTATATTAACGGGAGCACCTACATTCCAGGCTTTTGAAGACCCGGTAAACAAATCCGAAAGGTCTGCGCTTACGGCTCCGAAAGCACCGGTGAGGGAGATGCTTGGAAAATACAGCGATTTTGCAACACCAATCCGGGCATTGGCAGCGATAAGGGCCTGCTCGGCTGCCCGAATGTCAGGCCGCCGCTCCAGCAAATCCGAGGGCAACCCGGATGGAACCCCTGGAAGATTCATTTCGTCGATGCCGACGCCTCGTGGAATGGAACCGGGATTTCGTCCAAGCAGAACACTGAGTGCGTTTTCCGTCCTTGCGATGGCAAGTTCGATTTCAGGGATACGCGCCAGGGCATCCTGGTATTCCGCTTCCGCCTGACTCACATTGATCTCGGCAATGATTCCATTATCGAACTGCAACTGAAAGAGGTCCAAAGTTTGTCTTCGGGTCTCCACGGTGTTATGCGTGATCTCCAATTGTTTATCCAGTGCCAGAATTTCCACATAGGCACCGGCCACCGCGCTAACAAGAGTCAGCACCACCGTGCGTCGGCCTTCTTCAGTAGCAATTAATTCAGCGCGGGCGGACTCGGTGGCACGACGGAATTTTCCCCAGAAATCGAGTTCCCAACTGCCACCCAGAAAGGCTTCGTAGTAATCATAGGTCGTATCTGTTCCGGAGGGTATGGGAGTTGGTCCTTCTTCACTCACTCCTTGACGGTATGCACTTCCACTTGCGTCGATCAAGGGGAATCTATCGCCTCGAACAGCAAAATAGCGACCGAAGAATTCCTCGACTCGAGCTGTGGCGATAAGAATGTCTTTGTTTTCCTTTAATGCCGTCTCGACCAGGCCATTTAAAACAGGATCATTGAACTGCTCCCACCATGCCACATTGGCCAGGGCTTTAGCCTCTTTCTCCTCAAATCGCCATGAATCGGGCATATCGATATCCGGGCGCTGGTAATCCGGCCCCAATGTCATGCAACCTGTCAGCAGGGTCATGAAAATCCCGATGAGAATGCGCTTAAACATGCTCCCCTCCTTTTGTGGTATCTTGCTGCGGAATTTCGACCGCACCGTGAGGTATTGCAGATGATTTGCGATGGCTGAGTTTCTCAACAACATAAAAGGTCATGGGAATCAGGAAAATGGCAATAAAGCTTGCCGCAAGCATGCCACCGATAACCCCGGTGCCCATTACCCGGCGCGCCACGGCGCCGGCGCCGGAGGCGATGGCAAGCGGCACGCAGCCCAGGATGAATGCAAAGCTGGTCATCAAAATCGGGCGTAACCTCAGTCGGGCACCTTCCAGGGCTGCATCCTCGATCGATTTGCCCTTTTCGAACTCAACCTTGGCAAATTCGACAATCAGAATAGCGTTTTTGGCTGCCAGACCGATCAGCATGATCAATCCGATTTGAGCATAGAGATTGAATTCCATCTGACGCATGAAAATCCCGACGAAGGCGCCAAACACGGCGATCGGGGTGCACAGAAGCACGCTGAACGGAAGCGACCAGCTTTCGTACTGGGCAGCGAGAATCAGAAAGACGAAGACCAGCGAAAGAGCAAAGATCACCGACACAGGCACGCCCTCCAGGGCTTTTTTCTCCTGGAAACTCATCCCCAAGTAGTCATAGCCCAACTCCCGCGGCATTTTCTGGCTGAACACCTCCTCAAGCGCCTGCATGGCCTGAGCCGAAGTGAATCCCGGTGTGGGGACCACATTAATCTGGGCCGAGCGGTAGAGGTTGTAGCGCATGGTAAACTCCGGTCCAAAGCGTTGCTCGGTTGAAGTCAAGGCCGAGAGCGGCACCATGTCGCCGACGGAATTGCGCACATAGAACTGCTCCAGCTGATCAGCGTTGGTGCGGTATTCTCCCTCGGCCTGCAAGTAGACCTGCCACTGGCGGCCGAACCGGTTGAAGTAATTTACAAAGTAGCTGCCCATGAAAGCCTGCAGGGTGCGGTAGACCTGGTTCAAATCAACCCCCTGCTTGAGCACCTTGTCCCGGTCGACATCGACAAAGATCTGGGGCACCGTGGGCAGAAAAGTCGTGGTGGCTCGCGCGATCTCCGGCCGCTTGCGGGCAGCCTCGAGGAAGCGTTGGGTGTTTTCCCAGAGGAAGGCGATGTCCTTGCCGGCCCGATCCTCCAGGATGAAGGTCACCCCTCCTGAAGTGCCGATACCCGGAATGGCCGGCGGCGAAAAGGCAAAAGCTACCCCCTGGGGGATTTGGCCCATACGCCGGTTGAGGCCGGCCATGATGGCTGCATATTTCTCCTCCGGGCCCTTGCGTTCGTGCCAAGGTTTGAGGGTGATAAAGAAGAAGCCGCTGTAAGTGTTTGTCACACCTGAGAGCATGCTGTAGCCCACAACCGTGGTACAGTATTGCACGCCGGGTGTCTCCATGATGATTTTTTCGAGGTCCCGGGTGGCGGCATCCGTGCGTTGCAGAGAGGCGGCATCCGGCAGCTGGACACCAGCGTAGAGATATCCCTGGTCCTCCTCGGGCAAGAACCCACCAGGCGTCATTTTGCCTAACACTCCGATACCTGCAGCGATAATGACCAGCAAGACCAAGCTGACGACGAACTTGCGAATAAAGAATCCGCAGAGCCTGACATAACCGTTGGTGGCCTTTCCGAAGAGGTTGTTGAATCCCCGGTAAAAGGCACCAAGAGGGCCGCGAGCCTTTTTCCTGGGCTTGAGGATCAGGGAGGACAGGGCCGGACTGAGGGTCAAGGCGTTGAACGAGGAAATGACTACGGAGACGGCAATGGTTACCGCGAACTGCTGGTAAAGTTTGCCCGTGATGCCCGGTATGAAAACGGTGGGCACAAATACGGCGAAAAGTACGAGCGTGGTAGCCACGACGGGCCCGGAGACCTCCTCCATGGCTTTCAGCGTCGCCTCTCTAGGCGAAAGCCCTTTTTCGATATTGTGCTCAACCGCCTCGACCACGATGATCGAGTCGTCCACTACAATGCCGATGGCCAGAACCAACCCCATTAAAGCGATGGTATTGATGGAAAACCCCAGTAAGGGGAAAATGGCGAAAGTGCCGATCAGCGAAACCGGCACCGCAAGTGCCGGAATCAAGGTGGCTCGCCAACCCTGCAAGAAGATGAAAACTACGAGGATGACCAGGACCAGTGCCTCGACCAGGGTATGAAGGATCTCTTTAATGCCCTCGCGCACGGACTGGGTCGTGTCCAGGGGGATGCTATATTCCAGATCGGACGGGAAGTTTTTATTCATCTCCTCCATGAGCTTGGTGACGCCATCCACGGCCGCAATCGCGTTTGACCCCGGCAACTGGTAGATCGCGAGCACGGCGGAGGCCTTTCCGTTCAGCCGGCCCGACATGGCATAGGTCTGGGAACCCAGCTCGATGCGAGCCACATCCTTGAGCCGCACCAGGGAACCATCCGGGTTGGCGCGAAGCACAATCCGGGCGAACTCCTCGGGGTCCTCCAGCCGGCCCTGGGCACGGATGGCATAGGTGTACTCCTGACCCGGGGGAACAGGCTCACTTCCCACCTGACCGGCCGGGTTGACCGTATTCTGCTTTTTGATGGCATCCACGATCTCCGGGACAGTGAGGTTCAGCTTGGCAAGCTGGTCGGGTTTCACCCATAGACGCATGGCGTACTGACCGGCGCCGAAGACGGTGACACTTGCGATTCCGGGTACCCTGGTTAACTGGTCATTGAGATTGATGTAAGCGTAATTGGCCAGGAATGTCGCGTCGTAGGTTCCACCCGGCGAGGAGAGCGCCACCAGCATGAGCGGCGAGGAGGTGGACTTCTTGACCGTGACCCCGTAGTCACGCACCTCGGAGGGCAGCTTGGAATCGGCCTGGGCTTTGCGCATCTGCGCCAACACCTGGTCGATGTTGGGGTCGGTCTTAACATCGAAGTTCACGTACAGCTTCAATTCGCCGTTATTGGCGTTGAGAGAGTACATATAGTTCATGTTGTCCACCCCGCTCATCTCCTGCTCGATGGGAGTGGCCACCGACTGTTCCACGGTCTGAGCGTCGGCTCCGACATAGGTCGTGTTAATCACGATTTCCGGCGGCACGATGTCCGGGTACTGGGCAATCGGCAAACCCAGAATCGCCACGATGCCCACAATGACAAAAATGATTGAGATCACGATCGCCACGATCGGCCGGTTAACGAAAAATTTTGCCATGAAATGAACCTTTCTTTGGAAATTGGAGCACCAAAACAGTGTTCTATGGTTTTACCGCATAGGGTTTTGGATTGACCCTGACACCTTCTCGCACCTTCTGGATGCCTTCGGCCACCACCCGCTCACCTATCTTTAACCCCTCTTGGATGACCCAGAAC
>JAZBOD010000566.1:0-13285 GCA_036350955.1 Desulforhopalus sp.
GGTCGGAGTGATGGATCTGGTCAGCGGTAAACCGATCGTCACCATCTCCGGCTGCCCACCCAACCCGATCTCCTTTCTCGGCACCATTCTCCACTACCTGACCTTTAACCGGTTGCCGGAACTGGACAGCCTCAACCGGCCGCTGTTTGCCTATGGCCGTCGGATTCATGACCACTGCGAGCGACGCGCCCATTTCGACGAGGGCCGTTTTGTCGAACAGTTCGGCGACGAGTTCCACAGGCTCGGCTACTGCCTCTACAAGGTCGGATGCAAGGGGCCAGAGACCTTCGCCAACTGCCCGGTAGCCCGCTTCAACGGGGTCGAGGTGTGGCCGGTGAGCGTCGGCCACGGCTGCATCGGCTGCACTGAACCACAATTCTGGGATACCATGACCCCCTTCTACGAGAGACTGCCGATGGTGAAAATTCCCGGTAGCGGGATTATTGCCGATGCCGACAAGGTGGGCAGGACCGTTCTCGGGGTAACCGCTGCGGCAGTCGGCATCCATGCCGCAGTGGGCATCGGCAAAAGGCTGATCAAGGGCAAAAAGGACGAATGAGCCTTGTGCCCGACATTGCCGGCTAACCGACATACTCTTTACCAGCGCCCCCGCTTTAAGCAGCTGACGGCACGTGGTAGTTCAAACTTTTTAGGAGGTTGATTTCATGGCTCAGCGAATCACCATTGATCCGATTACCCGGATCGAGGGTCACCTGCGGATCGATATCGAAGTTGATGAGGGCAAGATCACCAAAGCGTGGTCTTCCGGCCAGATGTACCGTGGTCTGGAAAATATTCTCAAAGGACGCGATCCCCGCGATGCCTGGCTTTTCGTCCAGCGGATCTGCGGCGTCTGCACCACGGTCCACGCTCTGGCCTCGGTCCGGGCGGTGGAAAACGCCCTTGGCCTGGAGATCCCCTTAAACGCCCAACTGATCCGCAACATGGTCCAGTCGCTCCACTGTCTCCACGACCACATCGTCCATTTTTATGCGCTCTCCGCCCTTGACTGGGTTGACGTGGTCTCCGCCCTTAACGCCGACCCGGTGGCCACCGCCAAGCTCGCCGACAGTCTCTCCGACTGGCCGGGCAACAGTCCGAAACGCTTTGCCGCAGTCAAGGAAAAGCTTCAGACCCTGGTGGCCAGCGGCCAGCTCGGCCCCTTTGCCAATGCCTACTGGGGCCATGCGGCGATGAAACTGCCCCCCGAGGCCAACCTGATGGCGGTGTCCCACTACCTTGAAGCCCTCGATTACCAGCGTAAGGCCACCCAGGCCCTGGCAATTATCGGCGGCAAAAACCCCCACATCCAGAATCTCTC
Source organism: Desulforhopalus sp. (assembly GCA_036350955.1). Taxonomy (GTDB): domain Bacteria; phylum Desulfobacterota; class Desulfobulbia; order Desulfobulbales; family Desulfocapsaceae; genus Desulforhopalus_A. Next base: position 1,322 of record JAZBOD010000566.1, read on the forward strand.
GGTCGGCGGGGTAACCACCAACCTCTACTCCGAAAACCAAACCGCGGTGACCATGGAGCGCCTCTACTTTATCAAGCAGCTGGCAGAAGAGGTCAAAGGGTTCGTCAATATGGTCTATATGACTGATGTTGTCGCTGTCGGCGCCCTCTATGCCGAATGGCTTCCCTACGGTGCCGGAGTGACCAGCTACCTGGCCGCCCCCGACATGTTCCTCGATGCCGCCGGCACCAAGGCCGACCTCCCCGGTGGGACGGTGTTCGACGGCGATCTGGCCACCATTAAACCGTTCAACGTCCACGCCGATCCCTACTTCAAGGACAACGTCGAGGAGTCGATCGCCAGGGCCTGGTACGATGGCGACTGGTCGAAACACCCCTGGGAGTCGACCACCGATGCAAAATTCACCAAATTTGACTACGAAGACCGTTATACCTGGCTGAAGGCCCCCCGCTTCCAGGGCAAACCAATGCAGGTTGGCCCACTGGCGCAGATGGTGGTCGGTTATGCCCAGGGTCATGAACTGACGGTGAAAAGCGTTGACGCAGCGCTGGCGCGGATCAGTGCTGTGGCAGGGGTAAAGGTCGGGCCGGAGATCCTCCACGGTACCATCGGCCGCCATGCCGCGCGGGCGGTCCGGGCCAGCATGATGGCCGACCTCTGTCTCAAGCACTGGGATCTGCTGGTCAACAACCTCGCCTCCGGCGATTACGAGATCTTCAACCCGCCGACCTTCCCGAAAGGGGAACAGCGCGGTGTCGGGGTGCACGAAGCCCCGCGCGGGCTGCTCTCGCACTGGATCGTCATCGAGGACGGCAAGATCAAAAACTATCAGTGCGTGGTCCCCTCAACCTGGAACGCCGGCCCCCGTGACGCCCAGGGTCAACCCGGCCCATACGAGGCATCGTTGGTTGACAACCCGATTGCCGATCCGGAACGGCCGCTGGAGGTGCTGCGCACCATCCACTCCTTTGACCCATGTATTGCCTGTGCCGTTCATATGCTCGATCCGGAAGGAAAAGAGGTGGTAAAAGTAAAGGCCATGTAGGCGAATTTGACCCACCAAAACGATTCTTTCGGTGCAAAACCGCAGGAGGTAACCAATGGCAACCTATGAAAAGCATCACTGCTGGAGCATCCTGCTCCGGCTGTTCCACTGGATGTTTGCCCTCTCCATCGTCTTTCTGGTGGTGACCGGCTTCTATATCAACACCCCGTGGACCAACACCCTGCTGGAGGGCAGCGCCAGCTTCCCGATGGCGGTCATGCGCTATATCCATTTTGTCGCCGCATACGTCTTTTCGGCGGCGGTGGCGATCAGGCTCTTTCTCTACATCTTCGGCAACGCCCAGGAGAGGATATGGGATATCCTGCCGATAACCAAAAGAAACCTGAACAACTTGAAGATGACCCTGCTTCAGTACAGCTATATCAGTGACGAACATGACGAGCGCCTTGGCCACAATATCCTTGCCGGCCTGGCCTATCTGTTCACCTTTGTCGCGGCGTTGACGATGGTGGCCAGCGGGTTTTTCATGCTCTTCCCGGAGACCCCTTTCTGGGAGAGTTGGGGGCTGGTAATTTTCGGTAGCCAGCAATCTGCCCGTTTTCTCCACCATCTGCTGATGTGGTGGTTCATGATCTTTGCGGTAATCCATATCTACCTCTGTATCTGGAACGACTGCACGGAACCGGAGGGGTTGATCTCCTCCATCTTTACCGGTGCAAAATTTAAGCACAAAGCCTGATCGGCAAGGGGTCGAAATCCTCGTCCGCGGCACTGTCCAAGGCGTTGGCTTTCGCCCCTTTATCTACAATCTTGCCCACCGACTCGGGATTTCCGGGTCGGTGGGAAACAGCCCTGACGGGGTGGTGATCACCGCCATCGCCCCGCACCACCTGCTCAACCGGTTTGTGCGCTCCATCCGGGCAGAGGCCCCGCCTCTGGCCAGAATCTCCTCGATCGAATCCCGGCCGATGGGGGCAGCTGTCGCCCGAGAGGGATTTTCCATCCAGCTCAGTGCCGCTGGCGGCGAAGCGAGCACCGCCATCCCCCCCGACATCGCCCTCTGCGAGGAGTGCCGCCGGGAGCTTTTCAACCCCGCCGACCGACGCTACCGCTATCCATTCATCAACTGTACCAACTGCGGTCCTCGCCTGAGCATTATCGAGACTATTCCCTACGACCGGCCGAAAACCTCGATGAAGGTCTTTCCGATGTGCCCGGCCTGCATGGCGGAGTACCACAATCCCGGCAACCGGCGCTTCCACGCCCAGCCCAATGCCTGCCCGGAGTGCGGACCTTTGATCAGCCTGCATGAGAGGAGCGGCGCCCCGCTTGGCGGTTCTGACCCGATCGCCCTGGCGGTGGCGGCCCTGGCCCGAGGCGAAATCCTCGCCATGCGGGGAATGGGCGGCTTCCACCTGATCGTCGACGGCACCTCACCCACCGCTGTAGCCCGCCTCCGCCAGCGCAAAGGACGCCCCGACAAACCCCTGGCGGTGATGGCAGCCGACCTCGATAAAGTAAAGCACCTCTGCCGGCTCAGCCTCGAGGAGGGCCGGCTGCTCTCTTCTCCAGCCCACCCCATCGTCCTCCTCCAGCCGAGACGTGGGGTATCCCTGGCGGAAAATCTTAACCCCGGAATAGGCGAACTCGGGGTGATGCTCCCCTACACCCCGTTGCACCATCTGCTCTTTCAAGAGGCGAACTGTCCCGAGGTTCTGGTGATGACCTCCGGCAACGCCAGCGGTGCACCGATCTGCACCGCCAACGACGATGCCCTGAGTCGGCTCGGCCATATTGCCGATCTCTTTCTTCTCCACAACCGGGAGATTGTCACCCGGGTCGACGACTCGGTCCTCAGGGTCATCGGTGACCGGCCACTGATCCTCCGCCGGGCCAGGGGTCTTGCCCCGGAACCGCTGCAGGTCGCCTGGCCGCTGCCGCGGATGCTCGCCTGCGGTGCCGGACTGAAGAACACCTTCTGCCTCAGCCGTGGCCGAACGGTTTATCCGAGCCAGCATATCGGCGACCTGGAAAACCAGGAGATTTTCACTTTTTTCGAGCAGTCTATCAACCATTTCCAAAAGCTCTTTCAACTCGAACCGGAAGCGGTGGCCGGTGATCTCCATCCCGACTATCTTTCCAGCCACTACGCCGCCAGCCTGGGCCTGCCGCTCTACCCAGTCCAGCACCACCATGCCCATGCCGTGGCAGTGATGGCCGAGCATGGCCTCAACGGGCCGGTACTCGCAGTGGTTCTTGACGGTACCGGCCTCGGTGATGACCAGACCATCTGGGGGGGAGAGATCCTCGAAGCCGGGCTGACCGGTTACCGGCGGCTGGGACACCTCAGCCACCTCTCCCTTCCCGGTGGCGATGTCGCCGCCAGGGAACCCTGGCGGATGGCTCTCGCCGCTCTTTTTGCCGGTGGTGGGGAGCAGGCCCTTTCCCGGCAAAGCTTGCCGGTAACGCTTACCGACCTCGACCGGGGAAAAGTGGCGGTAATTCAAGAGATGCTTGCCAAGGGGTTCAACTGCCCGCCAAGTTCGAGCTGCGGCCGACTGTTTGATGCGGTCGCCGCACTCCTCGGCGTACGCCGGCAGAACAGCTATGAAGGCCAGGCGGCAATGGAGCTCGAAGCCCTCGCCAAAAGGGCGGCCGGCGCGAACTGGCGGAAGGCGATTCTACCAAACGCCGCACCGGACCCCGAAAATTATCAGCGCGACGCTGCAGGCTGCCGGGAAATTCGATCGACAGACCTGGTCAGCATGATTATAGATGGGGTACACAAGGGTATGGCCCCGGCAGGCCTGGCTCTTGGTTTTCATACCGCGCTTATTGCCCAGATTACCGGGCTCGTCGGACTTCTCGCCGAGGAGACCGGGATCGACCAGGTGGTTCTTGCCGGCGGCAGCATGCAGAACAGCCTGCTGCTGGAAGGTCTCTTTCACACCCTGGCTGATCAACAACTTCAGGTCTATACCGGAAGCCAGCTGCCCGTCAACGACGGCGCGGTTTCCTTTGGTCAGATAATTATTGGAGGTCTACGCCATGTGTCTCGCAATCCCCATGCGGGTAACCCGGGTCGAGGGTGATCCGAACGATTTTACCACCAACCAGATTGCCACGGTTGATGCCGACGGCATCAGCCGTCAAATCAGGCTTGATGTGGTTGATCACTGGCCGGCGGTGGGAGACTACGTCATCATCCACGCCGGCTTTGCCATCCACTCTCTGGTTGAGGAGGAGGCGCTGAAAAACATTGCCCTGCTCCAGGAACTTGCTGAAAATACCCCGGAAGAGCTCCTTTCCTGAGGCGGTCAGCTCATGAAACATCTCGACGAATACCGTGACCGGGAGCTTGCCGCACCGCTGGTGGCCGAACTGCGCCGGGCGGTGAGCAAACCGCTGCGGGTGATGGAGGTCTGTGGCTCGCACACCATGGCGATCTTTCGCAACGGTCTGCGGAGTATTCTCCCCACGGGGCTGGAACTGGTCTCCGGGCCGGGCTGTCCGGTCTGTGTCACCTCAGCGTCGCATATGGATGCCTTTATTGCCATTGCCGGGCGGCCGGGGGTGCGGGTGGCGATCTTCGGCGATCTTTTCCGGGTTCCCGGCAGCCATGGCTCTCTGGCCGAGGCCGGCTCAAAAGGGGCAAAGATCGATATCGTCTACTCGCCGATGGACGCCCTGGAACTGGCTGTGGCCAACCCGGGTGACCTCCTGGTCTTTCTCGGGGTCGGCTTCGAGACCACTACCCCGGGAATCGCCGCCACCATCCTCGCCGCCCACCACCGCCGGGTCGACAACTTCCTGGTCTTCTCCACGCAAAAGACCATGCCGGCGGCGATGGAGACTTTGCTCAGTGACCCGCAACTGAAAATCGACGGACTGCTCTGTCCCGGCCATGTCTCCTCGATTATCGGTGCCGCCGCCTGGCAGCCGCTGGCCGACAATTACCGCCTGGCCTGCGTCGTCGCCGGCTTTGAAACCGCCGACCTGCTCAAGGGCCTCACCCTTCTCGCCAGGCAGGTGGCAAACGACAGCATCAAGGTCGAGAATGCCTATCCGAGGGCCGTCAGCTGGGAAGGCAACCCCAGGGCACAGGCGATGGTGGCGGAGATCTTTGAACCCGCCGATATGGACTGGCGCGGCCTCGGCCGCATTCCCCTCTCCGGCCTGAAGATCCGCGAGCAGTACGCCCACTTCGACGCCCTGTCCCGGCTGGCGATCACCCTCCCCGAAGCAGAGGAGCCTAAAGGGTGCCTCTGCGGGGATATCCTCAAAGGGATCAGTACTCCACGCCACTGTCCGCTCTTTGCCGGCCGCTGCACCCCGGCAACCCCGGTGGGTCCCTGCATGGTCTCCAGCGAGGGGACCTGTGCAGCCTACTATAAATACGGTCAGGATCTTGAGAGCTGACCGCTTCAGTTCCAACAGGGAACAACCACTAATGACCGGCAAAACCATTCAACTCGACCACGGCAGCGGCGGCCTCGCCAGTCAGCAGCTGATTGCCGAGGTCTTTCTCAAACATCTCGATAATCCAACCCTGCACAGCCTGGAAGACAGCGCGGTGCTTGCCAATCAACCCGGTCGGCTTGCCTTTACCACCGACAGCTATGTGGTTGACCCAATCTTCTTCCCCGGCGGCGACATCGGCAAGCTGGCGGTGCACGGCACCATCAACGACCTGGCGATGCGCGGGGCAAGACCCTACTGCCTCAGCCTTGGACTGATCCTCGAAGAGGGGCTGGAACTCGACGAACTCGAAAAGGTGATCATCTCCATCAGCGAGGCGTGCCGCGAGGCCGGGGTGGCCATTGTCACCGGCGACACCAAGGTGGTCCCCCGGGGGAAGGCTGACAAGATCTTCATCAACACCTCCGGGATCGGATTTATCGATGATCATATCGATATTTCTGCAAAAAATGCAAAAAAAGGCGATATCGTCATCCTCTCGGGGACGATGGGCGATCACGGCATCACCATCATGACCCGGCAGGCCGGAATCGCCGTCGAGGGGAAACTGGCCAGCGACACGATGCCGCTGCACCGCCTGGTCGCCACCCTGCTAAAGGAAATTCCCGGGTCAGTGCACGTGCTGCGCGACCCGACCCGAGGAGGTGTGGCCACGACCCTCAATGAAGTGGCAGGCAACTGCGGCCTGGGGATTGAACTGCGTGAGGAGTCCCTGCCGGTCCGGCCCGAGGTCCGCGCCGCATGCGAACTGCTCGGCCTGGAACCGCTCTATCTGGCCAACGAGGGAAAATGCCTGGTCATCGTTGCCGCCGAAGAGGCCACCCGTGCCCTGCAGATCATCAGAGGGTGCCAGGAAGGACGAGAAGCAGCGATTATCGGTGAGTTAGTCGCCGGCAAACCTGGCCGGGTGATCATCAATACCCCGGTAGGTGGTGCCCGGGTGGTGACCCCGCTCCACGGCATCCCTCTGCCGCGAATCTGTTAATAAAGGCCAGCAAAATCATGAACAGCGGGAAAAAGATCGGTATCGCCGGCATCGGCAACTACATCCTTGCCGACGAAGGTTTCGGCGTCCACGTGGTCCATTATCTCCAGGAAAACTATCAGTTCCCCGATAATGTCGAAATTCAGGATGTCGGCACCGCCGGTATTTACATGGCCCCTTTCCTCGAGGAGTGCGACCCGGTATTGGTCATAGATGTGGTTGACATCCAAGGAGAACCAGGGTCTTTTCACTTTTTCTCGATCAATGATGTCAAGGCGGGTACCTTCCAGACCAGAATGTCGCCGCATCAGCTCGGTCTGCTGGAGATCCTCGAAGTCTCGAAACTGCGCGGTGCCGCCCCGGAACAGGTGGAATTTTACACGGTGATTCCCTGCGAACTGACCGAATCGATCGAGGTCTCCCCGGCGGTGGCCCAGCGCAAGGTGGAAGTGGCGGAAATGATTCTCAAACGATTGACCGAACTCGGCGTCAGCTACACCGCAATAAAGGCCGGCTGACGGTGATGCCCCGGAAGTTGCTGATCCGCTGGGGTGGAGCGGCATCGGCAGTACTCTTTACCAGGGGCGGAAACAGTGGTTAGGTTTTCCCGAAAGGGATGGCCTGGCAGCAGAAAACCATTGAGGACCCGGGCGTACCCGTGAGGGGAGCGCCCGCCTTTACCAACCGGGAGGCCAGCCGAACAAAACCGGTTCCGGCCCCCAAAGAGATGCCCCGGTAGCGGGGCCCTTTCTATTCGATGAGGTTTACCATGTGCGATACCTGCGGCTGCCCAAGCCCTTCCGAGCATCACCATGAGCACCACCACCGCCACGGCGATGGCCACCATCACGACCACCACCATGACACCGGCGGCGCCAGGACCATCGCGGTACATGCCAGCCTGTTTGCCGCCAACGATGCCCTGGCAAGGGCCAATCGCGAACACTTCGAGGAGAGCGGGACGGTTGCCCTCAATCTGATCAGCAGCCCCGGATCGGGAAAAACCACCCTGCTTGAACAGACCATCGAGGCGCTCAAGGGGGAGATCCGCATCGGGGTTATCGAAGGCGATATTGAGACCGAGCGGGACGCAGAGCGGATTCGCGCCAAAGGGGTACCGGTGATCCAGCTTACCACCGGCGGCGCCTGCCATCTGGATGCGGCGATAACCCACAAGGGCTACCATCGCCTGCAGCGTGAACCGGGCGGCAACGAGATTGAACTGCTCTTTATTGAAAATGTCGGGAACCTGGTCTGCCCATCAACCTTTGACCTTGGCGAACACCAGCGTGTGGTGCTGGTGTCGGTGCCGGAGGGTCCCGATAAACCGGCCAAATACCCCAAGGCCTTCACCAGTTCACACACCTTCGTCATCACCAAGACCGACCTGCTGCCCTACTTTGACTTCCCGGTGAGCGAGGCAGTCGGCGATGCCCTGCGCCTCAACCCTCAGCTGAAGACGATGGAGCTCTCGGCGAAAACCGGGGAGGGCATGGGGCAGTGGCTGGACTATCTCCGCAGCCTGGTGAGCCAGATGAAAAAAGGGCAAGAATCAGCCGGATAACCCGCCCCTCCGGTACGCCTGGGCCTGGATGGCGGTGATGGCGACGGTATTGACGATATCCGGAACGAGACAGCCCCGGCTCAGGTCGTTGACCGGTTTGCGCAGGCCCTGGAGAATCGGGCCGACCGCCACCGCTCCGGAGGAACGCTGCACCGCCTTGTAGGTGTTGTTGCCGGTATTGAGATCGGGAAAGATAAACACCGTTGCCCGACCGGCCACCCGGCTCTCCGGCATCTTTGCCAGCCCCACCTCCGGGTCAATCGCCGCATCGTACTGGATCGGTCCCTCAATGGCCAGCCCGGGGTAGAGCGTTTCCGCCATTTTCTGGGCAATCTCCGTTGCTTTTCTGACTTTTTCCACCTGCAGTCCCTTGCCGGACCGGCCACTCGAGTAAGAGAGCATTGCCACCAGCGGCTCGATGCCGAACAGCGCGGCGGTTTTGGCTGAGCTGAGGGCGATTTCCGCCAGTTCCTCTGCGGTCGGATCCGGGTTGATGGCACAGTCGCCGTAGGCGAGCACCCGGTCGTTGAGACACATCAGCAATACACTGGAAACAATGGAACATTCCGGAACAGTCTTGATGAATTGAAAGGCCGGACGGATGGTGTCGGCGGTGGTGTGGGCCGCCCCGGAAACCATCCCGTCGGCATCCCCCTTGTAGATCATCATCGTGCCAAAGTAATTGAGATCGCCCATGATGTCCCGGGCGTCGTCCAGGGTGATCCCTTTGTCTCGACGCAACTCGTAGTAGGTCTGGGCATACTCTTCAAAACGGGCTGAGCTCCGTGGATCGATAACCGTTGCCCCTTCAAGGTGCAGGCCGAGGCTGCGGCAGCGTTCGCGGATCTTTTCCGGCCTGCCGAGCAGGGTGAGGTCGACCACCTCTCGGCGCAGGAGAATTTCCGCCGCTTTGAGGATCCGAACCTCTTCACCCTCCGGCAGCACAATATGCCGGCGGTTGATCTTGGCGCGCTGCAGCAGCTGGGATTCAAACATCTTCGGGGTGACGATGGTGGTCCTGGTTTTGACAATCCGTTCGCTCAGCTCCTCCATATTGACATGCCGCTCGAAGACTGCCAGCGCCTGGGTAATCTTCCGGGTGTTGTCGGGGGTGATCGCGGCGTGGATCTTATCCACCCGGATTGCCGCCTGGTAGGTGTTTTCACCAACCGACAAGATCGGCACGGTATTTTTAAACCCTTCAATGACCCGCTGCACCGGCTCCTCCGGAACCAGCCCGCCGGTAAGGAGGATGCCGGAGATATTCGGCATGGTCGAAGACTCCACTGCTGCCAGACAGGCAAGGATAACATCGGAACGATCCCCCGGGGTAATCACCAGAGTGCCGTACTCGATTCGGGCCAGGAGATTGCGCAACTGCATCGCGGCAATGGTGAAGCTGCGCACGTGGCGGGTGAGGCTTTCTTCGCCATAGAGGATTTCGGCGTTGAGCAGTCTGGCCACTTCGCCAACCGATGGGTTGCCGAGGTTTTCGTCATTGGGAATCAGATAGACCAGCTGACGCTCGCCAATCTTCTCTCTGGCCAGCCGGGCCGTCAAGGATTCGAGGCTTTCCGGGTCGACGCGGTTGACGACAATTGCCACCAGTTCGGTCTTCCTCTCGGCAAACGAATCGCTGTACACCCGAATCGACCGGACCATCTCTTCCTGGGACTTCATCCTCGCCCCGGCAACCAGCAGGACCGGACAACCGAGGTTGTTGCTGATCTCGACATTGATATCAAAATCAAAGGATGCCGCAACACCTTCCAATTCGATCCCCTCACAGAGGACAAAATCGGCTTTTGCCGCCAAGCTGTTGAAACGGTTGAGAATGCCCTCGTGCATTTCGGCATTTTTGCCCATGGCAATCAGTTGACTGGCCTCGGTGGTGGTATAGGCGTACATCTCCTCATAGGCGTAACAGAGATGGTAATGGTGCTTTACCAGATTGATGGTATTGTCCCGTTCTCCCCGCCGGTGATCGGCATCGACCAGGGGCCGAAAAAATGCCACCTTCTTGACATTTCTTGAGAGCAGTTCCATCAAGCCAAGGATGATCGCCGATTTTCCGGTGCGGGGCTCGGTGCCCGCGACATACAGTTTGTTTGCCATCTTCTTGTTGTTTTTTTCCTCAAACAGGGGGATTTTTCCTCAGGAACCGGCGGTACCTCCGGATAATGCCGAAACGCCTTCGGCCCTGACCATCACGCAGAATAAGGTAGATAGCAGAAATGGACAAGCAGGAAAAACACTCGACCGAGCAGACATTTTCCTGCTGTCGGCATCTGCCAGGTCTGCAACCCGGCCCGGTAGAGCTTGACTAACCGTTGGAGAATCGGCAAGGAGCTTTAACTTCAAAAGCTTAGAGATCATGCGGTGAAGAAAAGCTGCGGCCGTCCCGGCGATTTTCTCTTGATTTCGGCGGTACTGTCCAGAAACATTGAAGAGCTTTTGTGATATTATTGTTGGACAGTCCGATGAGCAAAAAAAGTCCATTTACCTGACCGGAGATATCCCCATGGCCAAATTGAAAAGCCCCTACTTGCCAATTATCTATGTCCGCGGCTATGCGATGACCCCGAAGGAGGTGGCTGATACCGTCTCGACACCCTACATGGGCTTTAACCTCGGCAGCACCAAACTGCGCCAGGCCTGGGATGGCCAGGTGCAGCGGCACATCTTTGAGTCTCCTCTGGTACGCCTGATGAAGGACTACGGCTACCGTGACATCTACGCTAATGGCAGCGAAATCCACGGGCCTCTTGCTGGAAAAAGCATCATCATCTACCGCTACTATGAAACCGCGGACCAAGATCTTGGTGACGGCCATCCCCTGTCGATTCTCGAGGCGGCCGCCGGCCTGAAAAACCTCATCCTCCAGATCCGCCGGCAGGTTGCCGGGGACAACCGGGAAACCTTCAGGGAATTCAAGGTCTATCTCGTCGCCCACTCAATGGGCGGCCTGGTTTGCCGCTGTTTTTTACAAAACGACACCATCAGCAGCCCGGCCGATCGTCAATTGGTCGCCAAGGTGTTCACCTATGCCACCCCCCACAACGGTATTGAACTGGCCGGGATCAATGTCCCGGCGGCTTTCAGCCTCTGGGATCTGCACAATTTCAATCGCCGGGAAATGGCGAAATACCTCGACCTGAAGGGCTCTGTGCCGCGGGTCGACTCCCTTGACGGCAAGTTTGATCCCCAGCGTTTCTTCTGTTTTGTCGGCACCAACCACCACGACTATCAGGTCGCCTTCGGCCTGTCCAGAAAGCTGGCCGGGGAGATGAGTGACGGCCTGGTCGGCATTGAAAACGCGACGGTGAAGGGAGCGCCGCGGGCTTTTGCCTACCGCAGCCACAGCGGTCCATATGGGGTGGTCAATTCAGAGGAAGGCTACCAGAATCTGGTCCGTTTTCTTTTTGGTAATCTGCGGGTTGACGGGGTTCTGGAAATCGAGGCTCTGCCCCTCCCTCCCTCGGTGCAAAAGGCTAAAGAGCAGGGCAGGCAGATCCGCGCCTCCTATTATTTTGAGGCGACAATAGCCCCGCGGGGGGCGGCTAGTTTTACCCTCAGTGAACGACGGCGCTCGACGTACAGTGCCGTGCTGCGCGGTTTTGACGAGTTGCTCAACCTCGACCGGGCCGGGCGGGCGACCCCGCGGTCACCGGTCCTTTTTTCCACCTTCCTCGACAGCCGCAAAGTACCCACCGGACGGACGGTGGTTTTCAGCCTGGAGTTGGCGGTATCGACCACCGGCTACACCATCGACAACCGGCTCTGGCTCGACCAGCATCTCCCCGGGGAATACCTTTTCCGGGACACCCTGGTTATCAAGGTAACCCCCAGTGGGACCTCCTGGAAGGTGCGCTGCCTTGGTGCCGACGAGGCCTGGGGGGAGTCTGCCGCCACTCTGGTTCCCGAGGATGA
>JAZBOD010000567.1:0-5237 GCA_036350955.1 Desulforhopalus sp.
AGGTAAACCGTTTTCTCCGTGATTTCCGAACCGGCGGCACCCACCCGATTGACCCGGCTCTGTTGCACATGCTTGCGGAAATCAAGAAAATTTCCGGCTGCAAGGGAACCTTTGAAGTAATCTCCGGATACCGCTCACCGGTAACCAACGAGAAGTTGCGGCAGAAGAGCGGCGGGGGTGCCAAAAAGAGCCTGCATACCCTGGGACGGGCGATCGATGTTCGTCTCACCGGGCTGAAAACCAGCACCCTCAAAGAGATCGCCTGGTCCCTGCAGCAGGGCGGGGTGGGCTATTACCCGAAGTCGGACTTCGTTCACCTTGATACCGGGGCAGTCCGTTCCTGGTAGACTGATCACTGCTCCTCTGCCGGGATTCCCTGGCAGTTTTCCCGATGCCAGGTAACGCCGGCATCGATTGCCCGGAGATTGATATCGACCAGGCTCTTCCGCTTGATTGACAGGGGGATGACTTGGCGCAGAGTGTTGATGGTGATCGCGCTGCTGATCAGGGCGTAGACCGTCACCATGATCACGCTGGCGATTTGCACGGTACCGAGGGCATTGGCCATGTCGGTTGCCGGAATATACCAGGCATGCAGGTCATTGCGCCGCACCTGGCGAGGTACCAGCGAAGAGTTGACCAGGATATGGCCGCCGGGCCGGACTGTCTCCTCAAAGGCGTCGAGGGAGGGCAGGTTGAGCGCCATTAAGGTGTTGGGGTGCGAGACTATCGGTGAGCCGATCGCCTCGTGGGAAATGTTCACACTGGCATTGGCGGTTCCGCCGCGCATCTCCGCGCCGTATGAGGGGAGCCAGGTGGTTCGCAACCCTTCGGCGATGGCGCAGTTGGCCAGGAGGATGCCGGTGGAAAGGACCCCCTGGCCGCCAAATCCGGCGATCTTCACATTCTGCTCTTCCGCCAGACTGACGGTGCCGGTAGGCAGCGGCCCACTCTTGACCCCGAGTATCTCGAGAATATCCCGTTCACTTGCCTTGGTCGATTTTTGGCTGGTTACCACCTCCGGCGCCCCTTTGGGGAGATCTCGGAGATTGCCGAGCGAAAAAACCGGCTCCAGGCTGTTTTCCAGCCAGCGTCGAGCTTCCACCGGGGTCATCTTCCAGTTGACCGGACAGGGGGACAGGATCTCCACAAAAGAGAAGCCCTTCTTCTTGGTCTGGTAGCGCAATGCCTTGCGGATCGCCGTTCGCGCCCGCATCACCTTGGCAGCGGTGGCAAGGGAGACCCGCTCGATAAAAACCGGCGCCTGCAGGGTGTTGATCATTTCGGCCATGCCCAGTGGGTAGCCCTCGTTGGCGGCATTGCGGCCGGTGGGGGTGGTCACGGTTTTTTGCGCAAGGATGGTCGTTGGGGCCATCTGCCCACCGGTCATCCCGTAGATGGCATTATTGATGAAAATGACGGTGATGTTCTCGCCGCGGTTGGCGGCATGGATGATCTGGCTCAAGCCGATACCGGCCAGGTCACCGTCCCCCTGGTAGGAGATGACAATCGCTTCCTCCCGGGTGCGGCGGATCGCCGAGGCCACCGCCGGTGCCCGGCCATGAGCGCACTGAATATTGCCGACATCGAAATAATAGTAGGCAAAAACGCTGCAGCCCACCGGCGAGCAGAAAATTACCCGATCCTGGATACCCAAATCGTCGATGGCTTCGGCGATCAGGTTGTGGACGGTGCCGTGACCGCAGCCGGGGCAGTAGTGGCTGCTTTTGGCCTCTGGGCCCTTGCGGGTAAAGGTCGGGTAGAGGGAACTGGCTTTCTGGTGTTTAATGGTATGCATCATCAACTCCTCCCTGCTCTGGCAGCAAGGGAGTCCTCCAGCCGCTGAACAATCTCGCTGGTCGACGGCACTCTCCCGCCCATCCAGTTGTAGAGTTCGACCGGCACCTGGCCGGCCACCGCCAAGCGGACATCGCGTACCAGTTGGCCGTTACTCAGTTCAACCACGGCTATCTTTGCCATCTGTCCGGCCAACTCCTGCAGCCTCAGTCTGGGGAAGGGGAAGAGGGTTTTCGGCCGGAGCATCCCGGCCTTGATCCCTTTTCGGCGCAGTTCATGGAGGGCGGAGTGGCACAGCCGTGAGCTGATCCCATAGGCAACAAAGAGATACTCGGCATCGGCCGTTTCGACCTCCTCAAAGTCGACGATTTCCTCGGCCATGCGTTGGTATTTTTCCTGAAGGAGCCGGTTGCGCTCCTCCAGTTCCTCGACCTTCATGTAGATTGAGGTGATCAGGTTGCCGCGGCCGGCGGCATCGCCGGAAAGGGCCCACTCTTTGGCGGGATTGCTCAGGAGTGTTTTCGGCAGTTCCACCGGTTCCATTATTTGGCCGATATAGGCATCGGCGAGAATGAATACCGTACAGCGGTAGCGCTCGGCCAGGGTAAACGCCCGGTAAGCGCAGTCGCACATCTCCTGAGCCGAGTTGGGGGCAAGGACTACGCCACTCTGGCTGCCGTGGCCGGCACCATGGACGATGAAATTGTAGTCGGCCTGTTCCGGCCAGATGTAGCCGAGGCCAGGTCCGGCCCGCTGCACATCAACCACCACGGAGGGAAGTTCGCAGGCGGCGAGATAGGAAAGCCCCTCGGCCATCAGCGACAGCCCCGGACCGGATGAACCGGTGATTGCCCTGGCACCGGCCGCCGCAGCACCGTAAAGCATGCTGATCGAGGAGACTTCGCATTCGGCCTGGAGAAACTGGCGGCCGCAACGTGGGAAGAGGTCGGCGGCGGCATGGGCGATTTCGCTGGCGGGAGTGATCGGATAGCCGAAATAGTGGGTGGCGCCACCGAGCAGGGCGCCGTAGATCACCGCCTCGTTGCCCTTGAGCAGATGCTGTGCCATGTCACTCCCCCTTGCGCGGCAGCGTGTAGACCGTTATCGCCCCGAATTCCGGACAGGTGTAGAAACAGAGGCCGCAACCAATGCATTTGCGTACCGCAAACCGGGCAAACTGGTAGCCCATCTGGTTGATGTCCGAGCCGATGTGGATACAGTCATTGGGGCAGGCAACCACACAGCAGGCGCAGCCTTTGCAGCGGGTCGGGTCAATTTCGATGTACCTCTTTTCTTTACTGTCCATGTTGGCTAATCCCGCCAAGTGGTTTTTTTTGTTAAGAAAGAAATCTAGATCGAGGGAGCTGTTCTTCCCGGTGAAGTGTTGGTACCCGAGCATTCACCGCCGATTTTCTCGTGAGTATCGCCCAGCCCCCCTATCCGCTCTATCGTGCTCAGATACCTTGAAACATGTCATCGTAAGACTCACTGAAGTAGTTGATTTTTCTTAATTTGCTGGTGATTGCTTCCGGCATTCTCTTGATAATCAGCTCGTGGTCAGGACAGCCGTGTCTGGCACAGACCAGAATGGTATTGATGCCACCGGGTAGATTGAGCAGAATGGCTTCTTCGCTGCCGCAACCGTTATAGGAACAGCGCCGCTCGGTCAGCAGACTGATACCGCAATGGGGGCAGTGGGCTTCGGTGATACTGGCCAGGTCGGCTTCCCGGGGGATAAAGCCGTACAGTTTGTCGTGGCTGCCCCAATAGGCATCTACGAATATCCGTCCCTGCTGGCTGCCGATTCTGGCATCGAGGCAGATCGACGGTTCGCCGTGCAGCCGGACGTGTTCGGCCATCAAGCTGTGGCCCTCCCGGCAGTAGAGCTGTTCAATGACCAGAAAGTCTTTTCCCTCTTTCTGGACATACTTGATCCCTTCCGGCAGGGCGGCGAGAAATTCGATGGGAACTTTCTTGTAGGTGAGTTTCATGGTGTCTCCCGAAAAAATGGCCTACCGGCAAGTACCGAGCTGGTTTCTACGATATACCTTTTCCGGCAAAAGCAGAAGCGGGAAAAGTGATGCCCAGCGTCTCCTGGAGCAGATTTTTAATCTTCACCTATCCCCACGCTAATTTTTCTCCGCTATAAAACTCCCTTTGCCTAGACTGTCCGGCCTTACTTCCGGCATTCGGGGGTAAGCCGGATTTTGATTCACACTGTCGGTTTTGTACTATGGGGGGATGAAAATCGACCAATGCAAATAGAAAACATAGTTTTTGACTTCGGCGGGGTTCTGGTGGACTGGAATCCACGGTATCTGTTTACCGGTGAATTTGCCGATCCCGAAGAGATGGAATACTTCCTGGCCACGGTCTGTTCCCCTGAGTGGAACCTCAGGCAAGATGCCGGACGAAGTTTTGCCGAAGGAATTGCCGAACGAGAACAGTACTATCCGGAATATACGGAGATGATCAGAAAGTATTTCAGCGACTGGCAGATAATGCTCAGAGGTGAGATAAGCGAAAATGTCAAGCTCCTGAAGATACTCCAATCTACGACAAAACTGAAGCTTTTCGGCCTAACCAACTGGTCGGCGGAAACCATGCCCATCGCCCGTCAGAGATTTACCTTTTTCCAATGCTTCACCGGGATTGTGGTGAGCGGTGAAGAAAAGATGGTCAAACCGGACCGGGAGATCTACCAGC
The DNA here is from genome assembly GCA_036350955.1 of Desulforhopalus sp. Taxonomy (GTDB): domain Bacteria; phylum Desulfobacterota; class Desulfobulbia; order Desulfobulbales; family Desulfocapsaceae; genus Desulforhopalus_A. The sequence continues at coordinate 4,504 of JAZBOD010000567.1, forward strand.
TGCTGCTGACAAGGTATTCTTTAGTGGCCGAACGTTGCCTGTTTATTGACGATGGCGAATTGAATGTGCAAACTGCCCAGGCAATGGGCTTTCATACCATCCATTATCATGGCGAGGTCCGTCTTGCCGACGAGTTCAGGCGGATGGGAATTCTTTAGCTGCCAGGCATCGCTTTTGCTTGGTTGCGGCATGTTTAGATGTCATCTTTGCCCATCTTTTTAATATAATTACTTTTAATACCTGGAAAGGCAACCCATGCGTTTTCTCAGCTGCTGCATTGTTCTTTTCCTTTTCGTCCAGTCACCGTTGGCCGCCCCTCTCCACCATGGCCTGCCGGAAGGGATATTTGTCTACCAGGAAAGAACCGGCGATCAGGCGGTTTTGTTCGAATGGCGGGCGGAAGAGAGCGAGGAGGGTATTGTCATCTAGGGGTGGAAGATAATAAGACCTTCTATAACCTCTGCACCCCTGACGGGGCGACTCGGGAATGGCGTTTTCATGAACCAGGCAGGCATGAGATAACCGCTCAGCGCATCGGCAACAGCCTGATTATTCGAGGAAACCGTTTGGGTGAAGTGCTCTCCAGAACAGTTGCCTAGATGATCGTCCATGGTATCAGCCCCTCTCCTTTTCCTTCGGCAAATTTCTCGGTTCCGCGGAAACCCGGACATCCTTCTGGATTATCCGCGCAGACAAGATCGATGTCGTTGCCATGACCGCTGAAAAAATCGGTG
>JAZBOD010000568.1:0-3268 GCA_036350955.1 Desulforhopalus sp.
GGCAGGACCGCCCCGGGTGTAGATGTCGGTCATGGCGAGCATGCCGCCCGGTTTCAATACCCGGGCGAACTCCTTTATGGTCTGCTCCTTCTCTGTCAGGTTCCAGGTGCACTCGCAGAGAATGATATCCCACTTCCGACCTGCCAGGGGCAGCCGGGCGAGGTCTCCCCTGGCCACGGTCGGGCAGGTTTTGCGAGCTTCACTCAGCAAGCCGCAGTCGAGATCAATCCCGAAAACAGTGGCGAAACCGTGTTGTTTGATGAGAGCCATGCTTGCGCCGCTGCCGCAGCCGGCATCGAGGATGGTGCAGGCGTCATCCGGCTGCAGCAGGTCGATGATTCGCCGGGTAAGCACTGTGCCGCCCGGTCGGAGGCAGGGGCCAAGCCCTTCACGAACCGCAGAGGAGAGGTAGAGCGGCCTCATTTATCCTCGAGGAGTTGCTCTACTTCGAGCATCTTGCCGACCGCCAGATCTTCAGCAATGAGCACCGCGGCGCACTGGGGACAGACCGGCAGTTCAACCTTGAAGAGATTGCCGAGATAATGCAGTTCCACCATCCCCGGCTCAAGCGGCACGTTGCAGGGTTGGCAGACCCAGTTCATGTCATCCGGCAGAAAGCGTAAATTCATCAGCGGCTGCCCTCCTGCTCGGCCAGAGGCTGGTTGATGGTCATCCGGTGGCTCCAGCAGCGCAGCAGATGGTACGCCTCGTCCTGCTGCCGGTATTCTGCCCAGAAGGTGACCTCGCCAAAACGGGTCGAGGCGATCCGCCGGTTATCCGCGCCGTGGACAAAACCACCCCCCTGCTGCTCGATGGTAAAGAGAACCTGGCGGACATCGTCCTCGAGTATTTGTCTCCGTTCAAGCAGTTCCGCCACATCCTCCGGGATGACCAGCCTTATTCCCTCCCAGGCCAGGGGAGGTGGCAATTCGCTCTCAGGGTAGCGGGAGAGGAGGTCATTTTTGAGACTGCGGCGGTTGACCCGCCGGGCAGAGCTGGCAACGGGAGGCGCCTCGGCCGGGATTGCCGTAGCGGGGAAGAGGAGATCGAGAATGTGCAGGACCGGCTTGCCGGTTGCAGCCAGCCGGTCGCGGCACATAGCACAGTAGGTGAGCATGTCGGCGTCGGTCTGGGCAACCCTGGCCTCGGTTACTTTTCGGGCCAACCCCGGGTCGGCGTTGGCCATCAGGCCGCCGAAGCCGCAGCATTCCGTCAGCTCATTGGCAAGAGGAAGTGGGGCCAGCGGCTGACCCAGTTGCGCCAGCAGGTCGCGGACCGCCGTGCGGGTAGCCTGGTCGTGACGGGTGGTGCAGGGATCGGACAGGGCGAGGGGGTGACGCGGCCCGGGTCCGGCAACTTTCTGCCCCGCGAGTATCGGCCATACCGACTCCGCCTGAAAATCGGGCAGATTCTCCCGGATCATCACCAGGCAGGTGGAACAGCCGGTGAGCACTTTCGGTCGGCCCATCTCCTGCCAGGTCTGTTCGAGTTGGGTGATGACTGTCCGGTACTCCTCCTGCCGCCCACTCCAGTGGGCCGGAGCACCGCAGCAGTTGAGCCAGATGCCGGTCCGGGGTTCGATTTGCCGCAGGCGGTCGTAGAGGCTCAGCGTCTGATGATTACGGATGCCGCTCAGCTGACAGCCGGGGAAGAACAGCCAGCTGCTGCCGTCCTGGCCGGGGCTGTGTTTGACCAGGCTGCCCTCTGTTTGCGCCGAACGCATCTCCAGCAGGGCAAACCAGTGCGCCGATGGCGGCATGCGGTGTTCGGCAACCATCTGCCGGCGGGCTGCAAGGCAGAGTTCGGCCATGGAAAAGTCATTGGGGCAGAGCGTTTCGCACTGGCCGCACAACGAGCAGCTGTTGATGAATCTGTTGGCCTGATGGACCCCTTTGACAATCGCCGAGTTGTTGTACACCCGGCGGGCGTAGGCCTTCGGGTACCCCTTATATTCGGCAAGGAAGAGACAGTGGCGGACACACTCCAGACACTGGCAGTCGATACAGCGTCTGGCCTCCTCGATCGCCTCTTCGCGGCGGTAACCGGAAGGGTCGGCCGGTTCGATTCTCGTGGCCGGTTCGATATCCCTGGTTTGGGTGAAGAGCGCGGTACGGCCATGGCGGGGAGCGACCCGGCTGGCCGTAAGGGATGCCCCCTGCAGGGAGCGGTCGATGGACACGGCCGCTTCACGGCCCTGGAAGATGTCGGTGATCAGGCGAAACCGATGATCCGGTGGGCAGAGTCCGCCGGTGAAGATCCCCTGAGAGGGCAGGGCAAAAGTGTGCAGATCCGGGTCTGCCAGCAGGGCCAGCAGGTCGGCAGCGATGGTGTCGTCTTGCCCGATGTAGAAGGCGTCGGCGGCAAGAGAGCGAAGAAGTGCACCATCAAGGCTCGCTCCAGGTGAAAATGCCACTCCCAGGGCAGTCAGGCGGGAGAGCTCTTCCGCCCGGACCTCTGGTGGCAACTGGTTTTCCGGAAGGTCGCGGAGCCAGCCGCCAGGCTCAGTGCCGGAGTGATACACCGTCACCGGATAGCCTTTCCGGGCAAGATCAAAGGCCACGGTCAGGCCGCTAGGGCCGGCGCCGATGACGGTGACCTTTTTCTGTCTGGGCGGAAGTTTCAGAACCTTGCCCCGCGATCGCGTGGCGGTGACGCAAGCCCGTTCCAGACCGGGAAGATTGATCGGGCCGCCGAGATCCTTGCGAATGCAGTACAGTTGACAGGGGCCTTCACACAGCCGGGCCACCATCCCGACCAGCGGCATCGACTTTTCCAGGATCGCCCTGGCCGCATCCAGATTGCCATCGGCCATGGCCCGGGAAAAGCCCCGGCCGTCGACGCCGAGCGGGCAACCGGCTTTGCAGGCCGGCGGCTCTTCCTGGATGCATTTTGCCTCAAGCTCTCGCAGATCCTTCTGCTCCATCTGAACCGTTCCGGGCTGAGGTTGACGGGCCGGGGCATTGCTGGAGCCCCGGCCCGCTTTGGGCTGCGCCTACTTCTGCAGTCCTGCCAGGATCTTCTCCGGCAGTGCCGGCAAATGGCGGATGCGTACGCCGCAGGCATGGTAGATGCCGTTGATCACCGCGGCATGGGGGCAGGTCAGCGGCAGTTCCCCGACCCCGGAGGCCCCGAAGGGCCCTTCAGGACGGGGGCTTTCGACATAGATCAGTTCCATATCGTCCGGAATCTGCTTGGTATACGGGAATCCGGCGCCAGCCATTGACGAGTGTTTCTGAATATCCTCGAAATCCTCGGTGAGGGCAAGGCC
>JAZBOD010000569.1:0-4267 GCA_036350955.1 Desulforhopalus sp.
AGCAAACAGCTTGCCGATAAAGCCGATCGAGGCAAAAATCAGGGTGAGGATCCCGGCTAAAGGGCCGAAACCCACCGCCTTGACAAAGAGAATGGCAAAGATCACCGGGTGAAAGGAACGGCAGAGGGCGATAAAGGTGCGAAACGGCCAGGTGATCCACCCTGGCATCAGATTGCGGGCGGCCAGCAGGCCAACCGGCAGGGAGAAGAGTACTCCGAATGCCGAGGCGATGATAGCGATCTCGATGGTTTCGATCAGGTTGCCGACCAGCAGCTCCCAGCGGGAGAAGTTTGGCGGCACCATCTCGCCGAGAAATTTCGCGCCATTATTCAGACCGACGAGAAAGCGCTCCCAGGAGATGTCGAGCAGATTGGCGGCATAGAGGGCGTAGAGCAGGGCGATCAGCCAGCCGGCCCGCGCCGGCCAGTTGGCCTGGAAAGGGCGGCCGTAGTCGCGTTTGGTCGGGGCGTTGGTCATTGCAGCCAGTTCTCCCCGCCGTAGATATCCTTTAAATGGTCGTTGCTCAACTCGATGGGTGGCCCGTCAAAGACGATGCCCCCCCGGGCGATGCCGATGATCCGGGTGGTGAAGCGCTTGGCCAGTTCGACGTCGTGGATGTTGATGATCAGCGGGATCTGGTGGGTCTCGGTCAGCGACACCAGCAGTTCCATGATCTCGACGCTGGTCTTCGGGTCAAGCGAGGAGGTTGGCTCGTCGGCAAGCAGCACATGGGGCTCCTGCATGATCGCCCGGGCGATGCCGACCCGCTGGCGCTGGCCGCCGGAGAGACTGTCGGCCCGCTGCCGGGTAAAATCGATCAGGCCGATCGATTCGAGCAGGCTGAAGGCCATGTCGATGTCCGGCTGCGGGTAACGGCGCAGCCAGGCCCGCAGCGAAGAGACATACCCGAGGCGGCCGCAGAGGACGTTTTCCATCACCGTCAGCCGCTCAACCAGATTGAACTCCTGGAAAACCATGCCGATTTTCCGCCGTGCCCGGCGCAGCTGGGCGCCGTGGAGGGCGGTGATGTTTTCGCCGCTGACATAGATATCGCCGGAGGTTGGCGGGATCAGCTTGTTGACGCAGCGGATCAGGGTGCTCTTGCCGGTTCCGGAGGGGCCGATAATCGCCACACTGCTCTTGCCGGAGACCTCGAAGCTGATATTGCTGAGAATGGGTTTGCCGGCGACATACTCCTTGGACAGCCTGTCGCCGCGCAGGGATCGTGCCGGTGGAACCGGCTGCTGGGAACTGGTAGACATAGGGGTAAGCGGAACTCGGCGTGCAGAAAGAAGGCGTTCGGCCAGGGGCCGGCCCCGCCGCCGGGTGGGTGGCGGGGCCGGTTGTCGGTCGTGGTAATCGCGGCGGTGGGCCTTGCTTACCCTTTCTTTTTCGCTGCCGCGGCAGCGGCTTCTTTTTCCGCGGCTTTCTTCAGGCCGGCCTGATTGTAGGAGGTGCCGGTGGCTTCGGCGATATCGCGAATAACCTGCCAGTCTTCCTTGTAGGTGACCGGGAAGAAGCGGTCGGCGCCGCCGAAGGTCTCGATCATCGCCGGGGTAAAGCGGTAGGAGTAGAAGGCGTCGACGATCTTTTTCACCAGATCCGGGTGGAGGTTGTGGGCATAGCCAAAGGACGAGGTGGGGAACCGGGCGCTGGTGTAAATGATGCGCAGGTCGTCCGGGTTGACCCGGCCGGCCTCGGCCATCCGTTTGTAGACGTCGGAGGCAACCGGGGCGGCATCGTAGTCGCCGTGGGCCACGCCGAGGATCGACTGGTCGTGCTTACCGGAATAGAGAACGGTGTAGTCCTCATCGGGAACCAGGCCAAGTTTGGGGAAGAGCGCCCGCGGTGCCAGGTTGCCGGAGTTGGAGGAGGCGGAGGTATGGGCGACTTTTTTGCCTTTGAGGTCGGCCAGGTTCTGGATGTCGCTCTCCTTTTTCACCACGACGATCAGGTTGTAGCCCTGGAAGGCCTCGGCGTCGCCTTTCACGGCAATCGGCACATAGCCGGCGAGGTTGACGCCAAAGCCGGTGGGGCCGGTGGAAAAGCCGGCGATATGCAGCCGGCCGGAGCGCATCGCCTCAACCTCAGCGGCGTTGGACTGGACGGTGTAATAGACCACCTTTTTGCCGGTGGCCTTTTCCAGGTAGGCCTGGAAATCAGCAAAGGCATCCTTGTACACCGCCGGGTCCTCCACCGGGGTGTAGGTGAAGACCAGGGTGCTCGGGTCCTTCCAGTCATTGGGGTCCTTCGGCGGGTCGGCAACCAGATCCATATCCTCATCGCAGTACAGTTCATCGAGGGTGCCGCGGTTTTTGCAGTCGTCGGCCCAGGCGACACCGGCCATCAGGGAAGTGGCGAGCAGAAAGGTCAGAAGCTTTTTCATTGTCGTTTTCCTCTTCGGGTTGAGTTTATGGACAAGATCAGTATAAATACCCTTGTAAAACAGTGACAGCTGAACTGATTGAGGCATATTAGCAAAAGGTTAGCGTTCTGTAAGCAAGAATCTTAGAGCCACTTGTCGATTAGGCGGTTGATTCCGGCAGGAAAAATTCCCAGCAGGAGAGCCAGATCAAGAACGGTGAAGCGTTCGCGCATCTGGTTGGCGTGGCCCACCACTGCACAGAATTTTCCCCGGCTAAGCGGTGTGCCAGAATCGTCGATATCCTCTATTCGGTGCGCGGCGTTAGCCCCTGCCAGGCAGTGCTTCAGCTTTGCCGCCGGCACCAGGTCGGCCTGGAGCAGGCTGCGCAGTTCGTCCCAGCCCCCCGGCTGGGCAAGCCGGTTGGCGACCTCTTGGTAGCGGGGGAGTTTCTTCTGGTACTCCTGGGCGACCACCGGGGTCAACGCGCCCCAGAAGGCCTCGTCCACCTGGCCAGGGGCAGCATGGAAGCGCGGCCGGTCGACGGCGAGCACCTCTTCGTAGAGGGCGGCCATCAGAATCGAGGCGACCCCCACCTGGCGGCCGTGCAGGTCGTGGCGGCCGCCGTCACGGCCGGCGAGCATGTCCAAAGTATGGGAGATCAGGTGCTCGCCGCCGGAGGCCGGGGAGGAGGTCCCAGTGATGGTCATCGCCACGCTGGAGAAAAACAGCGCCTCAAACAGGGCCTGGAGGGCGGCCGGCTCTCTGGCACGGATCTGCTCCGGGTTGTTCAGGTAGACCGGCTCGAGTTCCTTGAGCAGATCGACGGAGAAACGGCAGTAGTAGTCGCCGAAGAGAAAGTTGTTCAGCCGCCAGTCGGCCGAACTGACCGTCTTGGCAAGTACATCGCCGAGGCCCGAGGCGGTGAGAATATAGGGGGCGTCGGCGAGGATCTGCGGGGTGGAGAACACCGCCAGGCAGGGTGCGGCATGGAACAGGACCTTCAGGCCGGCGATGCTTGCCGCGACATTGGCCGAGGCGTAGCCGTTCATCGAGGCGGCGGTGGCAACGCAGAGGTAGGGTATGCCCTGGAGGAAGGCGACCCATTTGACCAGGTCGTTGATCACCCCGCTGCCGACGGCAATGTAGAGGTCGGTGGCTGGCGCCTGGGCGATGAACAGATCCCTGGTCCGGTCGTCGGCCACCGGCGACTCCCCATGGTGGTCTGGGAGCAGATACCGTTCCACCGGTATATTCTGCTCGGCAAGTTTTTCCGCGACCTGCCGCCCGGCGGCGGTATCGGTTCTCGCATCGGCGACAACCAGGCAGTGGTCGATCCCCGGCAAGGACTGGATGGTCGGCACCAGCTGGTCGAGGGCATCAGGGTGGTAGTGCAGTGCCCGGGTCGGTACGGTGTGCTCTCTGCCGCAGGCGCAGGCGAAGGTGGTGCCGAGCAGGGTATGGTGGTTCATCGGGAAAGTGCCTCCTCGAACACTCCAGCGGGTTTCGGCAGGTTTATAAGGTGAAAAGCCAGGGCAAAGTGCAGCCTTAGGCAGCTCACGGAAGTTGGTCCCCGGCCTTACCTCCAGCTGCCTGCGGCGGGGCCATTCTACTCGAGGGCCAAGCCCTTTTCAAGGAAGTCTGCCGCTTCTGTGCAGAATTCCCGGACCGGTCGAAACAAACCGATCCGGGAGTTTGTGTCTAGCCGCGGCGGATTTTCTGCAGCGCCTGCTCGGCGGCGATGGTGATCGGCTCGGCGCTCGGTTCCGAGGAGATATCCGGGTTGCAGGCCGAGGTGAAGGTGGTCAGTTCACCAACGGTCCGGCCGCCGAGGATAAAGGCGCTGACCGCATCTATCTCCCGGGCCGGGGCGATGCTGTGGCTGACGATCTGGCCGCCGATCAG
>JAZBOD010000570.1:0-13325 GCA_036350955.1 Desulforhopalus sp.
CCCTCCCGCCTCTGGCCGTGAAAAATGCCGTTGATGCCGAGGACGATGGGCAGTCCACTGCTCCGGGAAGTTGCTTAAGCCTGGCGCAGATTCAAGACCTGCTCTGGGGGCGGGCTCAGGAGTGGCTGCCCTGAATAAAGATCTTCAGCCCCTGCTCTTCGAACTCCTTGATAAATTGCTGCACCTTCTCTCTTATCTGATCGCGGATCAGGCGGAGCTGAGTGAGGATCTCCTCTTCGCTGCCGGTGAGCCGGGAGGGGTCTTCAAAGGGCCAGTTGCGGCGGAGCACCCGGCCCGGGAAGATCGGGCAGCGGGCACTGACCGCAGCGGAACAGACGGCAATCACCGCATCGTACTGTCGGCCGCTCTTGAACAGTTCAAAAACCCCCACCGTCGACTTCCCGGAGATATCGATGCCGTCCTCTTTGAGCACCGCAACCACCCGCGGGTTGAGGGTGCCGGGCTCCAGCCCGGCGCTTTCCGCCACCAGTTTGCCGTTGCCAAGATGATTGAGATAGGCCTCGGCCATCTGGCTGCGGGCCGAGTTGTGTTCACAGAGAAAGAGGACTTTTGGCATGTTCGGTTCCTTGTCGGATCATATTTTTATTTACGATATCAGTAGGTAAGTCCACCACTGCGCTGAGCTTTGGTCCGGGCCAGCCGCTCCTGTCGGCTTTGCTGGCTGCTCTGACGGGTATGCTCCCGCTCTCCGCCTCTTTATCCGGGATGAGTTAGCCGAAGATCAGGATTGGATGAGGATACGGTTTAGTACCTGAGAAATTCATTTCTTGCTTTTTAAGAAACGAATTTCGTAAAGGTACTTATTCCCTCTGTAGTGGGAGGGGATCATCGCCTTTAAGGTTGCGGGCGTCAGCCCGCTTAATACCCGGGAAATTCATTCTCCTGGTTTTTTTAGGGATGAATTTCGTGAAGGTATTTATGAGTAGTGTGCCGAGGCGGCGCTTCAGTAGCCTCGGCTAAAGTCGATTGTATGCTGCAGGGGCATGCCGGTACAATACCGCTGATAGTTGTCGATGAAGATCGGCGCCACCAGTTCGGCGCTGCTCAAGGCGGCGGTATGGAAGGTGAGGATGGTGCGGGGGGTGTGCCAGAAGGGATGGGCGGCTGGCAGCGGCTCTTCGCCAAAGACATCGAGCACGGCGCCGCCGATTCTTTTTTCGTTCAGGGCACGGGCCAGAGCCGGTTCATCGACGACGTTGCCCCGGCCAACATTGATCAGCACCGCGCTTGCCCGCATCGCCGCCAGGACCTCGGCATTAATCAGCCCGTCGGTCTCCGGGGTATCTGGGAGGATCGCTACCAGGTAGTCGAGGTCGCGGACAAAGTCGAGCAACTCGGTGGGCAGATAGCAGCGGTCAACTCCGGGGCATGCTCTCCGGCTACGGGAAAATCCGACGGTGTTCATCCCGAAAAGGGTGACCATCCTGGCGATCTCCCGCCCGATTGACCCGAGCCCCATGATGCCGATCCGCTTGCCCCGGAGGGTTCCCGGCGTCGTCGTCGCCCAGATTCCCGCCTGCTGGTCGGCATAGCGCTGGAGGGCTTTCCGTTCGTGCATCAGCAGATGGCAGAGGACATATTCCGCCATCAGCGGGCCGAAGACCCCTTTGACCCCAGTGAGCAGGTAGTCCCGGCGCATCCCCTTGGCCAGCAGCGGGGTGATGCCGGCCCAGGTCGACTGAACCCATTTGACTCGCCGGGCATGGGGCAGGGCGAAAGCGAGCAGATCTGGAGAGCCGAGAAGAATATCGCACTCGGCAAGCTCCCGGCTCACTTCGGTCACTGCGTCGCTGACTGCGGTCTGCAGCAGCGGCAGGGCGGCCTGGTCGATAATCTGTTGATAGGCCCTGGCATCACTGGCCAGGATCAGCACCTGGTTGTTCCTGCCCATGTTCTCCCCATGATCATTTGCCGTGGCGTATTGCCCCCATCGACCGGCCGCCGAACCGGCTGGTCCTGGCCGGAGAGGGTTGGCCCCGCGCCATACCCTACTGCAGGGCTTTCCCGTTGAGGCTAGCCCCTGCGGATTTTTTTGTCAACCGGCCATAATCAAAACCTAAACCAATCGCATCAAGAACATAACATGGGGAAGGTAGAGTCGGCAGGTCTTCGCCTTTATCCTCAGCTCCCTTCAGCCCCTTGAACCGGCAATGGAACGAGAAGAACTGAACTTTTTCCTGCAGCATGCAGATCCCGACGAACTGCTCGCCCTCTGCCAGAAGATCGAGGGGCGGGCCAAGGTGGTGAAAGTCAAGAAACCGACGCCACAGACCCTGTTGGTGCCGGTGACTGATCCGGTCAACGGCGCCACCTTTTACGGCGGGGAGGTCCTGGTGACCAGCGCGCTGGTCCAGGTGAATGGGGTCAACGGCTGGTCGATGGTGATGGACGATAATCCCGAACTGGCCCAGCTGGTCGCCGTGCTCGATGCCGCGTTTGCCGCCGGCATTGATGAAGAGGAGATTGTCGCCCTCGCCGGCCGGGGGCAGGCGATCTGGACAGGCAGGGCAGCAGAAGAAGCCGCCGCAGTGCGGGCCACCCGGGTGGCCTTTGAGCTGCTCTGATCAGTTACCGACCAACTGTTAAAGGACACCAGATGAACGTGGAACTTGATATCGAAAAGGTGAACCGGCACAATTTCCGCAGCTGCCTCGCGGCACTGGCCGAACCGGGCAAAACCCAGCCGCTCTTTCCCCTGTTTGATTCCGAACTCCTTGCCCTGGCCAGCCTGCTGCTCTATCCGGAGGTCGGCTACCACTACCGCGGCACGCTTGATTTTCAGCTGATCGAAGCGATCAGTGGGGCCCAGGGCACGGCGGTCGATGCCGCCGACTATCTCTTTGCCGATCATCCGGATCCGGAACTGCTGAGCGGGGCCAAAGTCGGCACCGCGGAGAGCCCGGAATTTGGCGCAACTCTGGTTTTCGGCTGGCCACCGGCCGGCCACCAGCAGCATACTGTCCGCTTGCGTGGCCCGGGGATTGACGGGGTGGTTGAGGTTGACCTGCCCTTTACCGGCCAGTTTTTCGAGCTGCTCCAGGAGCGGAACAGCTCCTTTCCGATGGGGGTTGACCTGTTGTTGGTCGGTCCCGATCAACGCCTGCTCGGTCTGCCGCGGACCACGACGATCGAGGTGTGCGGATGAGTTATGTGGCGATCAAGGGAGGTGTCGAGGCGATCCGTGCCTCAAAAGAGCTCTTCCGCGCCCAATTGACCGCCGACGCCGGGAAGATCACCGATCAGGCGGTGCGGGAGGGGCTGAGCTTTGCCTGCGACCGGATCATGGGTGAAGGTGCCCTCTATTCGGAAAAACTGGCCGCTGAGGCGATCCGCCGGAGTGGCGGTGATCTTCTCGAGGCGGCCTTCTATCTCCGCGCCCACCGTTCAACCTGCCAGCGGATTGGCGAAAGCGCGCCGGTCGATGGTGCGGCACTCCGGATTATCCGGCGGATCTCGGCAGCCTTCAAGGATATTCCCGGTGGCCAGATTCTCGGCCCCTCCTGTGATTATGTGATTCGTCTGCTGGCCAGTTATCGGCGGGAGTCAGCACCTCTAGCGGATCGCCAGCCGCTGGCAGATTGCGCACCGGATGAGCTGAGTTTCGTACCCAGCGCCCTGCAGGCCCTGCGTGACGCGGACCGCATCCTCCGGCTTGACTGCCGGGAAGATCAACCATTTGATGTCACCCGCAGTTTTCCTCTGCCGCCCTATCCGCGCAGCGCTCTGATGCAGGTGATGGCCCGGGGCGAAACCGGGGCGATGCTCGCCTTTGCCTACACCTCGATGCGCGGCTACGGTGACGTCCATCCGACCATCGGCGACCTGCGGCTCGGGGTGGCGGAGATCTTTTTCAGCCATCCGTTCACTGGCAAGAAGGTGAAGATCGGCGGGATCCGGGTGACCGCCTGTGAGACGGTCGGGGCCTTTTCCCGGGACAGGCGGGACGGCCAGCTCCGCCTGGCGGTGGGATTTGGTTTTACCTTCGGTTACAACGAGACCAAGGCGATCGCCATGTCGATACTCGATCTGGCCATGCACCATGAGGGATACTCGGTGGGCGGCCTGCGCATCGCCGGCAACCCGGAGATCATCATCCACCACGTCGACGCGGTGGAGTCAATGGGCTTTACCAACCACTTCAAACTCCCCCACTATGTCACCTTCCAGGCCGACCTGCAGGTGCTGGCCCGGGCGAGGGAAAACGAGCAGCCATGAGTCGCTTCAGCCTGACCTTCGGTTTTTTTGACGAGGACGCCAAAAAGGAGATCCGCCGGGCGATGCTCAAGGCTGTCGCCCTCCCCGGGTATACCGTGCCCTTTGCCTCGCGGGAAATGCCCATCGCCCGTGGCTGGGGCACCGGCGGCCTGCAGCTCACCCTGTCGCTGATCACCGAGGAGGATTGCCTGAAGGTGATCGATCAGGGTTGTGACGGCTCGGTCAATGCGGTGAATATCCGCGATTTTATCCTTTCGGTTACCGGGGTTGAGGAGACCATGGATACCCGGCAGGCAACGGTGATCCAGACCCGGCACCGCATCCCCGAGCACCCTCTGCAGGCCGGGCAGATTCTGGTCTACCAGGTGCCGATCCCCGAAGTGCTTACCGCGGTAGAGCCGGACACCGCCCGACAGAAACAGATGCACGCCAACCTCGATTACGCCAAACTCTGGGTGCTGCTCTACGAGGATACCTCGCAGTTTGGCGACAGCCGGATGTCGTCGCGCTATCCGGTAGTGGTCAACGACCATTTTGCCATGGACCCCTCACCAATCCCCCGTTACGACATACCAAGACTTGACAACAATCCGGCCCTCCAGCTCTTTGGGGCCGGTCGGGAAAAACGGATCTACGCCATTCCCCCCTACACCAGAGTCCGCCCGCTGGTCTTTGCCGACCGTGGCTTTGCCGTCGAAGATTTCGGCGACCGGGTCTGCGAGCGGTGCGGGGCGGCCGGGGTTTTTCTCGATCAGCTCTACCGCGCCGACGGGGTGCATTATTACTGCAGTGACAGCTTCTACTGCGACAGCCAGCTGGATGAGGCCCAAAATGCTGCTCCATCTCGATGATCTCAGCAAGATTTACGGCGTCGACTGTGGCCGCTGCCTGGAATTGACCGGAGACGGAACCGGCAGCCCGATCTGTCCGCAGTGCGGTTCGGTGGTCGCGGTCAACCGGGTCAGCCTCCGGGTGGAAGAGGGGGAGATCATCGGGGTGGTGGGTGAATCGGGCAGCGGCAAGTCGACCCTGCTTCAGCTCATCTACCAGGATCAGCCGGTCAGTCATGGAGCAGTCTACTTCAACGGCATCACCGACCGATCAGGCCGGCCGCAGAACATTCTCGCATTGCCGCCCACCCGCATTGCCTGGTTGCGCAATCACGAGATGTCGATGATCTACCAGAACCCCCACCGCGGTTTGAACTTTGACTTCTCCGCCGGCGGCAATATCGCCGAGAAGATTCTCGGAACCGGTGAGCGCCGCTATCAGGTGATCCGGGAGCGGAGCCTCCATTTTTTCGGCAAGATCGAGATGCCGCAGAGCAGGATCGATAACTACCCGGAAACCTTTTCCGGTGGACAGCAGCAGCGGATCCAGATTGCCAAGGCGCTCTCCAGTTCCCCCCGGCTGTTGCTGCTTGACGAACCGACCACCGGTCTGGACGTTTCAGTGCAAGCACGGATACTCGATCTGATCAAGGCCCTGCAGCAGGAGATGGGCTTTTCGATGATCGTTGTCTCCCACGATCTCGGGGTGATCAACCACCTCACCGATATGACCATGGTCATGAAAGACGGATCCCTGGTGGAGTACGGCCTCACCGACCAGATTCTCGAAGATCCGCAACACCCCTACACCCAGCTGCTGGTCTCCAGCAAACTCTGATATGGCGAAAGACAACAGCAAATTGACGGTTGACCGGCTCGGCAAAAGCTTCACCCTCCACGACCGGGGCGGGACGCAGGTGGTCGGTTTTCGCGAGGTGAGCTTTGCTCTGGAAAAAGGCCAGCTGCTCGCCCTCAGCGGCCCCAGCGGCGCGGGAAAATCGAGCATTCTCAAGACCATTTACCGGACCTATCTCGCCCAGAGCGGCACGGTCCATTTCCGGCGCAGCGACGGCTCGACGGTGGAACTGGTCAGCTGTCCGGAGAGTCGGGTTCTTGATCTGCGCCGGCGGGAGATCGGTTTTGTCACCCAGTTTTTAAAAATCCTCCCTCGGGTGTCGGCCCTTGATGCGGTGGCGCAACCGCTGGTTGAAATCGGGACGGCCATCGATGAGGCGCGCCACCTCGCCCGGAACATGCTCGCCCGCCTGGGAATCAGGGAGGAGCTCTTTGCCCTCTCGCCGCTGACCTTCTCCGGCGGGGAGCAGCAGCGGGTTAACCTGGCCCGGGGAATTATCGCCCCCAAGGAACTGCTTCTCCTTGACGAACCGACCGCCTCCCTCGACCAGCGCAGTTCGGACACGGTGCTTGAACTGCTCGCCGAACTGAAAGAGCGGGGAATCGCGATGATCGCCATTTTCCATGACCCGAAAAAAATCAAGCAGATCGGTGATCTCGAATATCAGGTACGGAGGGTAGAGCAATGACTGTTTTCCGCTCGCAGCGGGTCTTGACCGGGGGGGAGATCGTCCCGGCGGACGTGGTTATCGAGCACGACCGGATTGTCGAGGTGGCACCCTATCGGAGCAGCTCTGCCGCCCATGATTTCGGCTCCCAGCTGCTGGTGCCGGGTTTTGTCGACCTCCACTCCGATGCGGTGGAAAAGGAGATCGAACCTCGCCCCGGTGCCACCTTTCCCATCGAAAATGCCCTGGTCGAGCTGGACAAGAAGCTGGCGATGAGCGGGATCACCACCATGTTCCATGCCATCGCCTTCAACGATGAGGCCCTTACCGGCCGTCGAGGTACGGAAATTGCGGCACAACTGGTCGAGGCTATCGACCGCTGCAACCAGACGCTGCTCAGCGTCGACAACCTGGTCCATGCCCGCTACGAGATAACCTCCTTTTCTTCGGTGATGGTTCTCAAAAAGCTGATCGCCGCCGGCACGGTGCAGCTCTTTTCCCTGATGGACCATAGTCCGGGACAGGGCCAGTTCACCTCGCTGGCCAAGTGGAAGGAGTACCATTTGAGCGCCTTCGCCCTTTCCGACCAGAGGGCCGAGGAGATCGTCGAGTTTCAGCTGGCGAAAAAGAACGACAGCCTGAAACATATCGAAGAGTTGACCGGCTGGGCGACAGCGCACCGGGTGCCGATCGCCTCCCACGATGATGATCGACCAGAGAAAATCGAGATGATGCAGCGCCTCGGTATCACCATCGCCGAATTTCCTCTAAACATCGCCACCGCCGATCATGCCCGGAAATTGCAAATCAAAACCGGAATGGGTGCCCCGAATATCGTCCGCGGCAAGAGCCAGAGCGGCAATATTTCCGCCCGGCAGCTGGTCGAGGCCGGCTGCTGCGACTTCCTCTGTTCCGACTACCACCCAACCTCGCTGCTCCAGGCGGTCTATACCCTGCACCGCGAGATTGGTGTTGAGCTCAGTGATGCCTTCGCCTATGTCACCGCCACCCCGGCGGCCATCGTCGGTCTGACCGACCGGGGGAGAATTGCCGCGGATCAGCTGGCCGATCTGCTGGTTATAGAAGAACAGCCGGTGCCCAAGGTGGTGTTGACCATCAAGGCCGGCAAACCCGTTTACAGCGGCAAAAGCTGCCTGTGCATTTCATGAGAAAAAACGATCCCCTTCAGAGCCGCATCCTCCCGGAAAGCTCCTTTATTGCCGCGACTGCCGAAGTTTCAGCCTGTTGCCTCGGCCGCTATTGTGAAGTGGCCGATGGGGCGAAACTCGTTGAATCCACTCTGGGTGACTACTCCTATGTGATGGAGCGGTGCGATATCATGAGCAGCACCATCGGCAAGTTCGCCAATATCGCCGCCGAAGTGCGGCTCAACCCCGGCAACCATCCGATGGAGTGGGTCAGCCAGCACCACTTTCTCTACCGCCGTCGCCTCTACGGTCTGCACCAGGAGGATCTGCACGACTTTTTCGACTGGCGCCGCCGCCAGCGGGTGGTGGTCGGTCACGACACCTGGATCGGCCACCGGGCGATTGTCATGCCCGGGGTGACCATCCACAACGGGGCGGTGGTTGGCGCCGGGTCGATCGTCACCCGGGATGTCGCCCCCTACCAGATCGTCGCCGGGGTTCCGGCCAGGCCGATCCGGGCCCGCTTTCCCGAGGCGATTTGGCGGTGTCTCGAGGCGATCGGCTGGTGGGACTGGGATCATCAAACCCTTGCCGAGCGGCTGGAAGATTTTTATGATATCCGCCGCTTCATTGCCCGGTACGGGGACAACCGGTGACCCTGGTCCTGGTGGTCGGCCCGAGCGGTGCCGGCAAGGACAGCCTGATTCGTGGTGCCCGGGAATTTTTTGCGCCGGCGGGGGAGATCAACTTCGTCCGCCGCTACATCACCCGGCCCCCGGATGGCAGTGAGGATAACTACTATCTCGACGAGACCGCGTTCATCCAGCTGGAAAAGTCCCGGTTCTACGCGGCGACCTGGCAGGCCCATGGCAACCGCTACGGCATTGCCCGCCACGCCCTGGAGAACGCCGCTGCCGCGGTTTCGCTCTGTTCGATTTCCCGGGGGGCTGTTGCCGAGTTTGAAATGGGTTACCGTGATGTGGTAACCATTATGGTCACCACCCAGCCGGCCATTCTCCGGCAGCGCTTGCTCCGCCGGGGCCGGGAGAGTTGCGGTGAAATAGAGGCGCGTCTGGCCAGAGCGGCAGCGCCGTTGCGGGCCCGGCAGCTGATTGAGTTTGACAATTCTGCTGATTACCAGAGCAGCCTGGCCAGCTTTACCCGGCTGCTGACCCAGATCGGCCGGCGGGTTAGAGAGGGGGTGAGGTGCGGATGAAACGTTATGCCATCTACTATACCCCGCCGGAGGCCTCGGCCCTGGCTATTACCGCGGCGGCGTGGCTCGGCCGGGACGCATGCGGCAGAAGATTTGCGGCCGAAGAGGGTACGGGCGGTATCAGCCAATCCCGCCGGGCCGAGATCATCGCCAGTCCGGCCCACTATGGTTTCCACGGGACGATCAAACCGCCTTTCCCGCTGGCAGATGGCCGGACTGAGGCGGAACTCGCCACTGCCCTGACCGATTTCTGCCGCCGGAGAAGGGCCTTTTCCCTGCCTCTGTTGGTGATCAGCGAGATCGATGACTTTCTCTGCCTGCGCCCCGCCGAACCCTGCCCAGCCCTTAAGGAACTCGCTGCCGCCGCCGTCCGGGATTTTGAGGGGTTTCGCCAACCGTCCCCGCCGGAAGAGCTGGCCAGAAGACGGGTGGTGGGGCTGACCGCCCGGCAGGAGGAGCTGCTGCAGAGCTATGGCTATCCCTGGGTGCTCGACGAATTCCGCTTTCATCTCACTCTGACCGGACGGATTGCCGACCCGGCCGAGCGGGCGGCAGTCACCCGCGACCTGGCCAGGCGTCTGCCGCCATCGATCCGCAGCGGCATACCCTGCCACGGTCTGGCACTCTTTGTTGAGGACAATGGTCAGGCATTGACGATGCAGGCCAACTACCCCTTCTCAGCTTGACTTTCGCTTTTGCTGCCGCATCTTCTTGCCTGGATCTGTTCGGCGGTGGAAAAACCCGCAGAACGGAAAGGTTCATTCTCGACATTCAGGCCATCGATATCGCCCATGCATGGTTTTAGGAACGGTTCCAGGGAAGTCGGTGACGGCGGAGTATTGACCTGCAGCACGCGATACGCCGGCTTGAGCAGATGGGTGCAGCTGCTTGCCATGCTGCTGCTCCTCGGCATGGCCGGGGTCGCCCGGCCAGCGGGGGAAATGCCAGCGCTGCCGGTGTCGGGCCAGGTGACCCTGGTGGAGATCGGCTCGAAAACCTGTGCCCCCTGCCTGGCCCTGCTGCCGATGCTCGAACAGCTGCGGGCAGACTACCAGGATCAGGTGGCGGTCGTCCTGATCGAGCTGTGGGAGCATCCGGATGCCGCCTACGATCTGGGGATCAAGCAGATCCCCGCCTTTCTTTTCTACAATCGCCATGGCAACGAAGTGCGCCGCCACGAAGGGGCGCTTGACAGGGAAGAGATCGTTGCCGAACTCGACCGCCTGATCAGTTCCGGGGAGGCAATACCTCACTCAGGAGATTGAGCTCAACCTCCAGGCAGAAGCATCATCTGGCTTTATTCCTCGGGCTTTGTGCGCATTTCTTTGAGGAGTGAACGGGCCATGCTGCCGAGGGCCGCTACTCCGAGGATCAGCACCAGCCAGAGCAGCCAGGTACGCCATGGCAGGGGAGCGGCCGGCTGATGCAGGGCCTCTTCTCCCCCGAGCTCGACCGCCTCTCCCAGCTTGGCGCGGCGAACGAGAATCCCGTCGACCATGCCACCATCTCGGCCCGCCACAGCCGCAACATCGGTGGCATATTTCTGAAGTTCACCGACAGGTTTTCCAGAACCAAAGGCGAGGAGAAAAGGTTGTTGGCCCCGGCCGACAAAGGTGAGCTGTCTGGGCTGAAAGCCAAAGGCCAGAGTCGGCCATCTCCCCTTGCCGAAAGCGGCACCGTCCTCCACCACCACCAGCCGCCAGAGCCTGTCGGCAGCCGGTGCAAAGCTGCAGAGGGTATCCTCGACGAGCAGCTCATCGACCCGGAGCTGGTAAAAGGGTTTTTCACACCGCTTCTGCCACTGTTGTCGCTCATCCCCTCGGGAATAGAGGGCGAGAGAGGCAAAGGAGTTCTCTTCGGGAAAGGTGATGCGGATCGCCGCCGGGGTGACTCGGGTTTCAAGCGAATAGAAGATTTCCTTTGGCTCACTGCCCTCCCAGTGGTTCGGGGCAAGAGCGGGCTGCCAGTGCAGATCACTGGCCGCCACAGAGCTGTTCAGCAGGCCGGTGACCGTCAAGATCTCAAGCTTTGGGTTGGTTGTCGGCCAGATGATCCGCAGATACTTCGCGTCAATTTTGGGCAGGGCGATGGTGTTCTGCTGGATCACCTGGCCCTGGAAGCGCAGTTCCGCGAGGACTCCCCGGGGGATGCGGGTTTGCCAATGGACCAGGTCATCACTGCTGTCGATGCGTAGTGCGAAAATCCCCCCCTGACCATCTGCCTGCCAGGTGAATTGCAGTTCGCTCAAAGGTTCAGTGAGGGAACTGATATCCAGCAGGTAACCGGTGAGAGCGGCCCTTTCCCTCCGCGGAATGGCCCTGACTTGAAGAATATCGCCCTCGGGACTTCTGGTCAGGCGCATGGCAAGATCGTCAGTGTTGTCCTCGTTTTCCGCATAGAGTGGGAAAAACGGCACCTTCTTTCGCTCGCTCCGTTCATCGACCTTTATCGCAGAATGAATGGTGTGCGGCACCAGCTCGTTGGCTGCATTAAATACTGCGATATCGGCAAGATTGTGGTTGATCACCGTCCTGTAAAGCTCAGCGGGAATTTCCAGCCTATAGATTGCCCCGCCTTCCGGCACCTGCAGAGAGAATCCACGGGCGAAATCGCTCGGCGCCAAGCCAGCGGTAGCGTGACTGACGGTGCCCAGCATCAGCAGGTAGATCAACCAGCCTTTCATGACGAACTTTCCTTGTTTGTCGGGGGCATCGGTGAGAAATAGCCGATGATCAGCATGAGAACCCCCACGACCAGAAACGAGATGATCCGGGCGACTGTGCCGCTGCCGGAGAGGTCGACCAGCAGCAGTTTGGCCACCGTCAGCCCGAGGAGGGTCGCCCCGACAATCCAACCTGGTCGAGACCGGCGCCGGCTAGCCGAGAGGGTAATCGCCAGGGCGCCAAAACCCCAGACGGCGGCGATTGCCGCCTGGTAGAGGGTGGAATCGAACATGCTGGAAATAGTGTAATGGATCCCTGCGTAATGGTGAACGGCTCTTGCAACGACACAGTTGAGCCAGCCGAAGAAAAGCAGACCGACCAGGGGTGGACACCAGGATACCAGGCGGTTGCGCCAGTCCTGCCAGCGGCCGAGGTTGGCTCTCGCCCGCATAATAAGAGTAAAAAAGATGGCCAGGCCGAGCAGTTCAACCGGGTTGAGGATGGGAAGATAAGGCAGCGGCCCCGGGTCCCCCGGAGAAGTAAAGGAGATGATGACCCAGCTGATCATGCCGATGGCCAGTCCGCCGGCACCCGGCCCGAGATAGCTGTCCGGATTTCTGCCGACCGGCCAGGTGGTGGTTTTTTCCAGGCAGAGCACGAGAAGGACGGTGGCGACAGGGATAACCGCCCAAGCTGCCGTAACCCACGCAGGACGAAGAGACGGGAGCTGTCCGACCAGCCAGGCACTTTCATGGCTGATCACCAGGACCAGAAGCCAGAGTGAAACAGCATGGTACCAGCCACTCACCCTGGCGGGCCAATGATTGGCAAAGAGATAGAGAATCCGGTAGAGCACAAAAAATCCGATACCCCAGGCAGCCAGCCCCCAGCCCTGCATCAGCTGCAGGTTGTCTCCTCCAGACTGCAGCGAATGGGACAGGGCAACAATCATCCCGGGTAACTGGAGCAACAGCACCAGGGCCAGACGACGCCAGCCCGATTTGTCGATAAAAAACCCGGCCAGAATGGCGGTTGCAGAAAGATAGAGGATCAGACCATTGCCCGCCTCGACAGGGGGAAAATGGCGGTCGATTTCACGCAATCCGCCGATATACCACCAGACTGTGCCAAGGGTCAGCAAAGGCAGGGGATAATACCGCTCAACCGGTGTCACCTTCGTTGCATAGCGATCGAGCAGATAGGCGGAGATGACCCCGCTGAGCGAGAGAACAACGCAGCCAAGATAGTAATGGTTGACAAACACCCTGCTGTCGAGGGGATAATACACCGAGGCGAGGAATATCGACCCGGCTGCCAGCTGAAGCAGGAGACCGAAATGGCGGGCCAGAATCCGCCCCTGCCGGGCGCCAACCCATACCATCCCCGCACCCTCAAGTGCCCATATCGCCCCCGACCATTGCCCATCCAGCCCAAGCGGGATGGCGAGACTTGCAAAAATTACTCCCAAGGCGAGAAAGGTCTCGGCAAGCAGCCGCAACTGTGCGGCGGCTTTTTTCCAGATCATGGTTGCCATCAGCAGATAAAAACTGCCCAAACCAAGGGCGGAAAAGGCCATACCGTAGGCAAAGTCCTTGACCAGGAAATACTGCAGGGCGGAAACGATAAGCGGCAGACCAAACACCAGCGGGCCATCGATAAAGCCGCGAAGATTAACCGGCTGGCGCAGGGCAAACAGGGTGGAAATGGCA
>JAZBOD010000571.1:0-4146 GCA_036350955.1 Desulforhopalus sp.
TCTCCACCAGCTCTCCCTCGATCCCGGCACACCGTCCCTCCACATCGGCGGCGTGAATCAAAAACTCGTCGCAAAAGGTGGCCAGGGTTTGAAGATTTTTCGGCGAGATGATTTCGCTGGTGAATTTTTGCCACCTATCGGTAACGATGTAGTAATCGTTGTCCCGACGACGGCAGCTCAGATCAAGGACCAGGCGCCGACGGCCAACTGCCTGCACCAGCTGTTTGAGGCGCTGCCAATCAATTTTCCCGTGACGAAAAACCGCAGAGGTGACGATAACATGGGAAGCGCCACGCTCGAGCCAAAGAGTGGCGTTGTCAAGGTCAATCCCTCCACCAAGCTGCATGCCCCCCGGCCAGGCGGCCAGGGCCGACGTGGCGGCAGCATCATTGCCTGCCCCGAGCTTAATGATATGTCCGCCAGTGAGATTGTCGCTGCGGTAGAGATCAGCAAACCAGGCTGGAGATTTTTCGGCGACAAAGTTGGTACGCAGTGCCGCCGGGTCGGCATCATTCAGCGTGCCACCGACGAGTTGCTTTACCACGCCGTCATGGAGATCGATACAGGGTCGAAATCTCATCTGCAGTACCTTGTAAAACAGCAAAGGCGGGACACCTTGCAGTGCCCCGCCTCTGGAACCATGATTTCACATCCACCCGTCTCCGCCGGTTGACAAGCCCTCAAACCTTTTTAATCAACATCGTCGAGGGGTCAAGAATCAGGGTCGCACCCGGATCGAGGGAACAGTTGTCGCACTTGAGAATATCCAGATTGATATTCTCGCCATCGGGACGGATAAACAGCACTGTCTCAAACAGTCCATCCACTTCATGGCAGGGCGCCGGCACCCCATCCAGGCTCACCCGCTGATCACCGCGGTGGCTGACCGCGGAAAACCAGATCATCTTCAACCCGCGCTCATTCATGAAGGCGCGCAGTTCTTCCAGTGATTTTTTGTCGTTGTTGGCAAAGTCATAGCCGTCAATGATCAGACACTCCGGCTTATAAATATTCTGCTGCACCAGATCGTCAAGCCGTTCTTCAAGCAGCGCCTTGCTGAACGAACTCTCCTTGAAGGTCATGATCATCCGGTTTTTCATAATCGCCGGGATATCCTCGACCTTCTCGCCATCGGTGAGCAGAGAGAGGATATCGTCGTACCAGACCCGGGTCTTTTCAAGCCCTTCGCCGATCGCCACATGGAGTACCTTGTTGCCGAGCAGCATGCAGTCCAGAGCAAACTGAACCAGTATCGCGGTTTTGCCAAGGCCAGCCCTGGCCATCACCAACCCCATCATCGAGTGGAGTTCTCCCCCGGTCCTCTCCTCAAGGCCGAGGGCCCGAAGCGGATTGTTGCCTTGTATAGTATTTCCCATCACAGTTCACCCCTGTCTAATTCCTCTGCCACCCGTATCGGCCAACCGTCTTCTCCAGTCCGGCGCAACCGTGCGTCGACCTGATTGTTGTCCGTCCTGTGGTAATTATCAACCGTTTTTTCGTTCGTCCTGATATTTCTTGATCAGTTGCTCACTGACATTTTTCGGCACCGGCTTAAACGTTGCAAACTCCATGGTAAATTCCGCCTTGCCCTGGGTGAGCGAACGGAGCGTGGTTGAGTAGCCGAACATCTCCGACAGCGGTACTTCAGCCTCAACGACCGAATAGTTGCCCTCTTCGGCGGTACCGATGATCATCCCCCGCCGCTGGTTGATCGACCCCATGATCGAGCCCTGAAACTCGGTAGGCCCTTCCACCGCAACCTTCATGATCGGCTCCATGATGATTGGCCGGGCTTTGAGATAGCCTTCGCGAAAAGCGCCGATAGCCGCGAGCTGGAAAGCCACATCCGAGGAGTCGACCGCATGTGCGGCACCGTCGTTGATCACACAGCGCACTCCGGTAATCGGCGCACCACAGAGCGAACCTTTTTCAACACTCTTCTGGAACCCCTTGTCACAGGAGGCGATAAACTCCCTGGGAATCACTCCACCGACGATACTGTCGACAAATTCGTAATCCCCCTCATCAAGAGGCTCGAGATATCCGGCAACCCTGCCGTACTGGCCGGAACCGCCGGTCTGTTTCTTGTGGGTGTAATTGAACTCGGCGCGCTGGGAGATGGTTTCGCGATAGGCAACCTGTGGCGCTCCGACTTCAACCAGCGCATTGTACTCCCGCTTCATCCTTTCTATATAGACTTCGAGGTGCAATTCACCCATCCCGGAGATGATGGTCTCACCAGTTTCATGGTCGACAAAGGTTTTGAAGGTCGGGTCTTCCTTGGTGAACCGGTTGAGCGCTTTGGACATGTTCATCTGCGCCTTGTTATCGGCGGGAATCACCGCCAGGGAGATAACCGGCTCAGGAATATGCATCGAGGTCATCGAGCAGGAGATCGTCTCCGAGGTGAAGGTATCACCGCTGGCACAGTCGATCCCAAACAGGGCGACGATGTCTCCCGAGCCACAGCTGTCGATCTCCTCCATTTCACTGGCATGCATCCGGCAGAGACGGCCGATCTTCACTTTCTTGCCGGTTCTGCTGTTGAAAACCGTATCGCCCTTGGCCAGTTTACCCTGGTAGGTGCGGATATAGGTCAGCTGGCCATAACGGCCATCCTCGAGTTTGAAGGCGAGCATGATCAGCGGGTCATCCGGATTGTTGCTGACCTGGAACTCTTTTTCGCCATCTTTGAGGTCAAGTGCCATGTTGACGACATCTGTCGGACAGGGCAGAAGGCTGTTCACCGCATCAAGCAGCAGCTGAACCCCTTTGTTCTTGTAGGCGGAGCCCAACAGCACCGGGGTGAACTCCATCGCCAGGGTACCCTTGCGGGCCGCGGCATAGATCAACGCCTGATCGACCTCGCCGCCTTCGAGAAGCGCCTCCATCAACTCTTCGGAAAACATCGACAGCTCTTCGAGAAGAGACTCACGTTTTTCAGAGGCCTTATCCTGAAGTTCTGCCGGGATCGCCTCCTCACGGATGTTCTCGCCATTATCCCCGTCAAAATAGACCGCCTTCATGGTGATCAGGTCAACGACACCTTTCAGATCACTCTCCAGACCGATGGGGATCTGCATCAGATGGGCATTCAGTTCAAGCTTGTCCCGAAGCTGCTGGGTGACCTTTTCCGGGTTGGCCCCGGTTCGGTCGCATTTGTTGATAAAGGCGATACGCGGCACATTATAGCGGGTCATCTGCCGGTTGACAGTGATCGACTGGGACTGGACCCCACCAACCGAGCAGAGCACCAGAATCGCGCCGTCAAGAACCCGGAGAGCGCGCTCCACCTCAACGGTGAAGTCAACGTGCCCGGGAGTGTCGATAATGTTGATGTCGGTATCTTTCCAGGTACAGTAGGTGGCCGCAGACTGGATGGTGATGCCACGCTCCTTTTCCAGTTCCATGGAATCCATCTTTGCCCCGACGCCATCCTTGCCCCGGACCTCGTGAATCGCATGAATCCTTTTGGTGTAATAGAGAATCCTCTCGGTCAGGGTGGTTTTTCCTGAATCGATATGGGCACTGATCCCGATATTGCGTACTTTCGATAAATCCTTACTCATGGCTGCTGTCCTCTACAACGTTGCCACCGGGCTCAATAACCGGCCTCGCTCATGACAAGCTGGGGAAAAGAAAAAAGTAAGGAGCCACAGCAAGCTGCAACTCCTTACTCGACTGAATCAGGCGGGGGTGACCCACCTGTGATCATCTTCAAGCATTGAGAGCTGACATTACCTCTCAGGGACAAAGAGCACACCCCCTTTCAAGGCAACAACGAATAACCTCGTATCTTACTCGAGTTCCAACAGTAAAGCGAGATAAAAATTAACTAAAAACCATCACACCCCACAAGTTCCCTGACCAAAGAGATGCGATTGCCAAACAGGCACGTTCTCCCCCCCCTCATTGCGCCACGGGTTGGCCAGAGCAGTCCAACCCTCGCCAGGGCAAACCACTGGGTGAGAAAATTCTGGTAAATAACTCTTGACAGCCAGACGGCAAACGAATAAATAGGAATGATTCCTTTCTAGGAAGTTATACTACAATGTGCCGGTCGGCACAGTAACCCAAACCACATCAGGAGGTATGCATGAGCAAGACCACGGACAATCTCAAGGCGGCGTTTTCCGGTGAATCCCA
>JAZBOD010000572.1:0-2108 GCA_036350955.1 Desulforhopalus sp.
CCATCGCCTGACGCATGGCGGGTGAGGGGCGGGTGACGGTGTCGCTGCGCAGATCGATGGTTTTCATAGGGTGGTCCCTGCTTGTCGACCGGCAAAAAAAAAGGTACCATTGCCGGGGAAGTTTGGCCCTGCTTGGTCAGCGGCCGGGTACGCTGTAACCGCCGGGAAGCTGGGGGATGGTGAGTCCTTTCGTTTGTTGATATCTACTCGATGATCCTGAAAATGGCGATGGGAAAAACAGAATTGAGTGCGATGCAGCGGCAACTCCTGCAGGCATCTGGCGGGCCTGGTCTGGCCGAAGACCAGCTGCTGGCCATCGCAGACGGCACCATTGATCCGGCCGATCTCGACGACCAGCAGCTGGTGCGCTTTCTCGAGGCAGCCAACCTGCTCTACCGCGCCGGTGAGCAGCTGATCACTGACGAGGAGTACGATTTCGTCTTTCTCGCCGAGTTGCAGCAACGGCAGCCGGATCACCCCTATCTCCATCGGGTCGAACCGGATACCCTGCCGGAGATGAAAACTGTCGAACTGCCAGTGCGGATGCTCTCCACCGAGAAGGCCTATGATTTTGCTACGGTGCAGCGCTGGGCGAAAAGGATTGAAAAGGCTGCTGCCGAGATGGGGATCGACTTTGCCGGCTTACGTTTCCGGGCAACCCCCAAGCTTGACGGTTATGCCGCCTACGACGACGGAGAGATGCTCTACACCCGTGGTGACGGCCGCCGGGGTACGGATATCAGTCGGGTTTTCGCCCGTGGTCTGCAGGTTGCCGGCGGGGCCCGGCGGGGCCTTGGTGCAGGGGAGATCGTGGTCAGCCGAAAATACTTTCAGGAGCACCTTGCCGAACATTTTGACAACTCACGCAACTTTCAAGCCAGCCTGATCAGAGAAAAGCAACTCGCGGCTCCGGCGGCGGAAGCGATTCGTCTGGGGGAGGCGGTGTTTTTTCCGTTTGCTGAACTACCGGCCTGGGAGGGCAGCTGGGCCGAACTGGCCGGTAAGTTTACCCGGATTGTCGCTGATGCCAGGGAGTGTCTTGATTACGATATCGACGGTGTGGTGTTTGAAGTGACCGACTCTGCACTGCGCGAGAGACTCGGGGCAACCCGTCATCACCATCGCTGGCAGCTGGCCTATAAGCAGAATAGCGAAAGCGCCGAGGTCACCGTTCTCCGGGTGGTCCCCCAGACCTCCCGCACCGGACGGGTCAGCCCGGTAGCCGAGGTTGAGCCGACCAGGTTGAGCGGGGCGCTGATCCGCCGGGTCACCGCCCACCACTACCGGATGGTAGTAGAAAAAGGGATCGGCCCCGGGGCCGTGATTCTCCTCTCGCGCAGTGGCGAGGTGATTCCGAAGATCGAGGCGGTGATCCGCCCGGTGACCGCCGAGCCGCCGGCGAGCTGTCCCAGCTGCGGTTCTCGGCTGGTCTGGGAGGCAGATCATCTGCAGTGCGTCAACACCATGGGTTGTCCGGCCCAGATCAGTCATGCCATGGCCCATTTCTTTAAAACCCTTGGCAATGTTGATGGCTTTGGTCCGGCGACGATTGCCAAAATTCATGCCGGCGGCATCCGTTCGATCGCCGAGGTCTACCGCCTTCAGGCCGAGGATTTCGTTGTCCTGGGCTTTGGGCCGAAGCAGTCGCAGAACATGGTGACCCAGCTGCTCCGGTCGCGCACCGAACCGGTTGAGGACTGGCGCTTCCTCGCCGCTTTCGGGATTTTCCGGATGGGTCCCGGGAACTGCGAACGTCTCCTTGAGGCCTACCCCCTGTCCCGGGTGACCGAACTCACCCGGGAAGAGATCATTGCCGTCCCCGGTTTTCACGAGAAGACCGCTGAGGCCATTCTCTCCGGCCTGGAGGCGGTGGCGCCACTTTTTCAGGAGATGCTCGCTATCGGCTTTCATCTCGTTGGCTTAGAGCAGCAGGGGGATGAGGCGGCGGCAGCTCCGCTGGCCGGTCTGCTGATTGTCTTTACTGGAACGCTGCGCCACGGTAGCCGGGAAGAGATGAAGCAGCAGGCCAGGGCTCTTGGTGCCAAAGTTGCCGAAAGTGTCACCGGCAAAACCGATCTGCTGATCTGCGGTGAGAAGGCGGGCGGCGC
>JAZBOD010000573.1:0-5522 GCA_036350955.1 Desulforhopalus sp.
ATCCTCAACAGTGTGGTGGTCGTCGATTTCGGTATCTCCCTTGGCCAGAAGCTGCAGATCAAAGAAACCATGAACGGCAAAAAGGGTCAGCATGTGGTCGAGAAAAGGCACTCCACTGTTGAGGGTGCTGCTCCCCGAGCCATCAACGGCAAAATCGAGAGTGATGTCGGTTTCGGCAGTCTTTCTGGTTACGGCTGCCGATCTTGGTGAGGCGCTCATGGTCCGTTACTGGGTGCGAAGTTTATGCATACCGAAGCATTCGGCAGATGCGATATGAAAAGTGCGTGCAGGAAAAAGTAATCCACCAGGGCCACTCTATAGCATACATTATCCCGGGAAATCCACCCATATTTTTCGTGACAGAATGGAAGATAATAATTATACTGAGCTGCTTAAGTTGGACTATTTTTAATTGACAGCTGCCCGAGGACCTTGTATAAACACCGCAGTTTTGACATGCGAACGTCCATCAAGCGGGAATAACTCAGTGGTAGAGTGCAACCTTGCCAAGGTTGAAGTCGCGAGTTCGAATCTCGTTTCCCGCTCCATGAGGAATGCTAAAAGGTTCGACACTGTTCGGGCCTTTTTTTATTAATGAGAATCGATTATTTGAGGAAACAATGAAGACCTACCTTGCCCCAGTCAACGAGATCGAGAAAAAGTGGTACCTGGTCGACGCCGAGAATAAGGTCCTGGGTCGACTTGCCTCGGAGATCGCCAACCGCCTCCGCGGCAAACACAAACCGACTTTTTCCGCTTTCATCGACAACGGCGACTTCATCATCGTGACCAACGCTGAAAAGGTGCAACTCACCGGCAACAAGCTCAATGATAAAAAGTACTACCGCCACACCGGCTACATGGGTGGGCTGAAAGAGGCTACCGCCAAAGAGATGCTGGCCAAGCATCCTACCGAACTGCTGATGCGCGCGGTGAAGGGCATGCTGCCGAAAAACAAAATCGGCCGCGCCCAGTTGAAAAAACTCAAAGTGTACACCGGCAAAAATCATCCCCATGCAGCCCAGCAACCCGCTGCCTTAGATATTTAATTCTGGAGAGAAGAGAATGGCTCAAGAGCGTTTTTATGCCACCGGGAAAAGAAAAAGTGCTGTTGCAAGGGTCTGGCTGGCCCCCGGCAGTGGTAAAGTCACCGTCAATCAGATGGATGCCGACGGCTATTTTGGCCAGATATTTAAAAGCCACAAACTGGCCAAGCCTTTCCGGGTAACCGAAACCCTTGATCAGTATGATGTCATCGCCACCCTCAGGGGAGGCGGCAAGTCAGCCCAGGTTGACGCACTCTGCCACGGAATTTCCAAGGCTTTGCTGGAAACCAATCCGGATAACCGGTTGCCGTTGAAACAATCTGGTCTGCTGACCCGCGACCCACGGATGAAGGAGCGGAAAAAATACGGCCAAAAAGGTGCCCGGGCCAAGTTCCAGTTCTCCAAGCGATAACCATCACCGGGCTGTCCCGCCTGCAGCCAGAAATTTGGGCTGCGGCACCCGCGACCGATATGAATGGGGGATGACAGTGCGGCTGTCATCCCCCATTGGTGTTCTATCATCCTGCCTCCCGGGAGCTCACCGTCATGATTAACGTCGGCATCATTGGTGCCTCAGGCTATACCGGCGCCGAACTCGCCAGAATACTCAGTAACCACCCGGAAGTCACCATCTCCGTCGCGACCTCCCGCCAGTATGCCGGACAGCCTCTGTCCGAGGTCTTTCCCCATCTTCGGGGACGAGCCGACCTGCTCTGTGAAAACCTCGACGGCGATCAACTCACCTCCCGGGCTGATCTATTCTTTGCCGCAGTGCCCCACAAAACCGCAATGGACCTGGTGCCAGCCCTTTTGGCTGCCGGGAAAAAGGTAGTCGATCTTTCCGCAGACTTTCGCCTCCGGGATCTGGCGGTCTATGAGCAGTGGTATCAGCCGCACAGCTCACCGGAGCTGCTGGCGGAAGCGGTCTACGGACTGCCGGAAATCCATCGCCAGCAAATCAGTGGCGCCCGACTTGTCGCCAATCCCGGCTGCTACCCGACTTCGGTAATCCTCGCCCTGGCCCCTCTCCTCCGTGCCGGCGCCATCGAACCGGAAAGCATCATCATCGATGCCAAGTCAGGAACCTCCGGTGCCGGGCGAACAGCCCAGACCTCAACCCTGTTCTGTGAGGTGCACGATGGCTTTCGCCCCTACAAGGTTGGCCGGGCACACCGTCACACCCCGGAGATTGAACAAGAACTCAGCGCCCTGGCCGGCCGTCCGTTCAAAGTAAGTTTCACCCCGCACCTGCTGCCGATTTCCCGGGGTATTCTCAGTACGGTCTACGCCACCCTCTGCGCCGGCTTCGATCAGGGGAGAATCGCCGGACTCTATCGGGACAGCTATTTTCAAGAGCCCTTTGTCAGAGTCCTCGCCCAAGGGACTTTCCCCGCCACCCAGTACGTTCGCGGGGCTAATTTCTGTGATCTCGGCTGGGCTTTCGACCACGGCACCGGACGGATAATCGTCATGGCGGCGATCGACAACATCGTCAAGGGGGCAGCCGGCCAGGCAGTGCAAAACATGAACCTGATCTGTGGCCTGCCTGAAACCACCGGCCTGGAACAGCTTCCTACCTTCCCCTGACCTTCGGACTCCGAACCTGCCCCTATGTCCCGGACGCCCAAGGTCATTAGGCTGCTGATCGCCTATGACGGCACCGACTACAGCGGCTGGCAGCGGCAACGGCAGGCCAGGTCAATCCAGGCGGAGATCGAAGACCGGCTGCTGCGGATGACCACCCGGGAAGTCACTCTGCATGGTGCCGGCCGCACCGATGCAGGGGTCCACGCCGAGGGCATGGTTGCCCATTTTGCAACCAGCGCCGCCATTACCGCCGGAGAATTCCACAAAGGGCTGAACGCCCTGCTTCCCGCGGCCATCCGCATTGTCCAGGCTGAAGAGGTGGCAGGAGATTTTCACGCCCGCTTTTCCGCAAAATCCAAAGAGTACCGCTACACCCTCTACACCGGCAGGATTCAGCCGCCAAGGCTCTGCCGCTACAGCCTCCACCTGGAGGCGGTTCTTAACCGCCCGTTGATCGAGTGCTGTCTCGAACTGCTGGTGGGACGCCATGACTTCTCTTCTTTTGAAAACAGCGGTACCCGCGACAAGAGCGCCGTCATCGGGCGCGGCGCAACCCGGACCCTGCACAGCGCCACCCTCCTCGATCAGCAACCGGAACTGCTGGTTTTTCGGTTTATCGGTGATGGATTTTTACGGAATATGGTGCGGAATATGGTGGGAACTCTCCTGGAAGCGGGCCGCGGCAGGCTGACCTGCGAGCAGTTTGCCGAAATTCTCGCTGCAAAGGACCGAAAAATGGCCGGGCCGACAGCCCCGCCCCACGGCTTGACCCTGTACCGGGTCAACTACTAACAGCACGGAGCGGTGTGCAAAACGGAGTTTTTCGTTCAAAAACCAGGTATGCGAAAAATTTTACCCCAGGCAAAGAACTGCTATTCTGAGGATAAAATTTTCAGCGTAACCTAGAGTTTAGGGAAAAAGAGTGTTATGCAAATGGCTCACCGGCCAAGGCTACTTTTTCAGGGCGGAGTGCCGAGCCAGCAGCGACTGCAGTTTCCAGGGAGAACTGAGGCACACCCTCGAGTCGTCACAAATGGTCATCACGTCACAAAAGGAGAGAAACTCCGCCAGCGCCTCGCTGATTTTCTTTTCCCGGCGCTGAATGATTTTCAACTGACGCCGCATGTCGAGCCCCTCGACGCGCAGCCCCTTCAGCCAGCCGTGCTCAGCCTCGCGGCAGATGCTCAGTGCCGAAAGGCAGGCGATTCCCGCCCCTGACTCAACCGCTCTCTTGACCGCTTCCGGATGGCTCATTTCCATAACGATATTGACATCGGCCATGTACTTGCCAAAGCGGTCGATGATGAATGCCAGGGTACCGGAACCACTCTCGCGCATGATCCACTTCTTCCCCTTGATGTCCTGCTCCACGTCAAAAAACTCGTGGTGTGAGAGGGGATCAGTCGGGCCGCAGAGCACAACCAGTTCATCTTCAAACCATGGCCGGGAGAAAATTTCCTCCTGACCGGAAAGCGGCCCTTCGACAAAGCCAATATCCACCTCCTTGGTGAAAATCAGTTTTTCGGCATATCGGGTATTGTGCACCTGCAGGTTGACATGAACATTAGGGTGAACCCTTTTAAAGGCGCCAATAAGGTAAGGAAGAATGTAATTGCCAAGAGTAGTACTGGCAACGAGTTCAATTTTGCCGCTCAAGGTGTCATTACGTTCCGACATGATCGTCTCGATGCTGCTCACCTGGCTGGTTATCTCCTTGGCCAGGGGGAGAAGGAACCGTCCTCGAGCATTGAGGAGCAAACTGCGTCCATGCCGGTCAAACAGCGAGCCGCCTAACTGATTTTCGAGCTCAGCCAGGGCCATACTTACTGCCGACTGGGTGACAAAAAGTTTTTTGCTCGCTTTGGTCACCTGTGCCGTTTCGGCTACGGCAATGAATATTTCCAGTTGTCTCAGAGTGATAGACATGACGTCTCTCTTGCTCCCTTTTTTCAGTTTTATTTATACTATTTATCTTTTTGATTTACAAAGCAAGCTGCCAATATAGCACGAATCCAAACTTTGACAAGGATTTTCCGCCTGTAATTCCAGCAATTAAACCCTTGATAATCGACCACCCCAGCGCATCCCCCAAGGTCCAAGTTTGCGATTGACACGCACATGACAATTATTTAAGATGGCCATCAAATTTATCGACCTCGGGAGCACCTGGCAACCGCGCATCAGCGTGCCAGCGCTCTATTCTAGCATACATATCATCTCAGGTTGGTGAAGAATCGCCATGGATCCTCAACTCACCGCTTTTCTCTATCACGAAGAAGTTCTCTGGATTGCGGCATTCACCCTGGGGGGGCTGGCATTCGCCCTCGGGCCAATCGCCATCGTCTACCTGCTCATGCCGCAGCAGACCAGACAACTCGTCGACAAAGCCGAACAGTTTATCGAATGCGGTATGGATCCGATTGGCGACAGCTGGATCCGCTATGGGGTGGTTTTTTACCTCTATGCCTTGATTTTTCTGGCCTTTGACGTCGACGTGCTCTTTCTCTTTCCGGTCGCAGTTGCCTACAACGATCCGGTCTTTGCCTCCTCTATCCGTGATTTTGTCGAAGTTGTTCTCTTTGTGGCCATTTTATCACTGGCGGTGGTTTACGCCTGGATCAAGGGAGTTTTTCTGTGGGAACGCAAAACGTACCGTCGTCAGTAGTCCAATTCGCCCTTGCCGACCAGTTGATCAATATCAGCCGGGCAAACTCCCTGTGGCCTTTGACCTTTGGCATTGCCTGCTGCGCCATTGAGATAATGGCCACCGGGTGCGCGAGGTTTGACATGTCCCGCTTCGGGGCAGAGGTTTTTAGACCCTCACCCAGGCAGAGCGACGTGATGATTGTCGCCGGGACGATCACCAAGAAAATGATGCCGGGAATCAAA
>JAZBOD010000574.1:0-4174 GCA_036350955.1 Desulforhopalus sp.
GCTCTGCGTCTGCTGCCTTACAAACGGCGGCCTGCAGCGCATCGAGGAACTCAGTCTTTCTCACCTGTTCATGCCGCAACTCTGCTGCTTCGTCCTCCACAATCAGGCCTGCCGGTGCTGCTTCCGCAGACCTTCCGGTCTTAGGAGTCGTTACTTGCGTTGGCGCGGCACCCTCCTCCTCTGCAGGGAATCGCTGGACGCTGGGCAATAGCTGTAATGAGACCCTTGCTCTTTCCGGAACGGGTTGGTTAACTATGCTCACAACGTCGGTCGCAACGCGATCCGCTTCCTCTTCAAAGCGATCACCGGCATTGCCGCATGCCTCCATCCGCTGAATGCGCGGTGAAAGAGGGCCGCATACGCGCACCTTGCTAAAATCACCATGCACGCATTCTCTCAAAGTAGCCGAACCAAGATCTTCTATTGATTCAAACTCCCTTTGTTGCCTCAAGAGACTATGCTGCTGTTGCTTTTTCTGCGGCATCTTGGTCTTCTGGGAATGGGAAAAGGACAGATTATTCATTTTCTCTCCCTCTCCACTTGTGACGCTTTGAAGCGGCTGTTGTCAAAAAATTTGAAATTGAGAATCATCTTCTCATAGTCAGCCCAGATGCGCTTGTCGTGCTCACAGCTGTATGTTCGACATATGGAGGGCCTTCGGTCATAAACTGTGCATGTCCAACTCTTACGATCCAGGTGTTGACAGCAACCGTTATCCTTTTTGGCGATCATATAGGGCCAGCCCAGATCCCAGTGTATTCCATCGGCAACATCTTGCGAAGACAGCGCAAAGGCAAGTCGGCAACATGCGGCATGACAGATATGAATCCGTTTGGAGCAGTCGACCTTTGCCAGGTCATTCAGAGCATACTTGTCAGGAACGGAATCCTGAATGATCATCCCTATCCCCTGGTCTTGAAGCTGCTTGCTCAACTCCTGGCACGCAACACCCCCTCGTCGCTCCACCTCCTCGCCTGTGACGATTCCTTTCTCGATCAACAGATCAGCAAGGGCTGTTAGCCTGGATCCCGCCTTGACGATGAGCTCAGTGTTCGCGTTCAAGCGGTCGTGCGTGTAGAGAAAACCGCTCACGACTTCTCGCCTGAAATCGGGGTGGATATCAGAGAATGCTTCGGGTCCTGCCGGAGTTGGCAACTTTCGCCCGTTGTCGTGACCCTTTGGATAGACCAGCAGATGGAACACCGCATGGTCTCCTTTAAGTAGCTTCCCACAGCCATCGGGATACTTGAGCTTCAAGATGAGGTCAGCCAGCTTCCGCGCGGTTTTCTCCGTCATTGTGCGATTCTGAAATGAAAGAGCATAATGGATGACCTTGTCGGCGCCATTCCCAAGCCCTCCGAGAGACAAGCGAAGGCCCAGAGAAGTGCAGACCAACGGAATGCCTGGGCGTTGACCATCATTGGTAGCTTTAGTTTGTGACGCCGCTGACAGGTGGCAGACCTGTTCATGGGCCGCAACGACCTCCTTCACGTGTTGTGGGAGCAGCAACCGGTAATCGTAAGAATCCTGAAGATTCCTTTTCAGGACAATACCCAAGGATGTTATGAGAAACCCGCCCGTAAGCGCCAGATGCCATTGGTAAAACGGGAGAGCACCACTTAACTCCAGCCCTACAACAGCGCTCATCAGCAGAAGCGAGAACCACTGGGCCTCGGAGAATCCCCAATGGTATGAACGGGCAGAGTCTCCGCGCAGGAATTCGAAACAGAACCTTCCTGCACTGTAGATAATGATATACCAGGCGAAGGCAGTACCTTCGGGACTTCCCTTCAAGACAAAGATGCACCCCGCAACCACGGTGCCGAGCACCCAGAGCGACTCGACTGCCTGGATGGGGAAAAGCCGGACGCCAACAAAATGCGGCGTGAAGCCAGCAAAGACATGCCCTTCTCGGTAACGTACGCCCCATTTGTGCGGACGACCATGACAGCAACCGACCATGAGGCATCCTACGCGGCCGAAGGCCAGAAAGGTGCCGACCCCAAGAATGGTCACATCGAGGTAGGGAAGGACGGGCTGATGTAGCAACCGAAGCAACAAGGCCGTCGCTGCCATTACGGCGATCTCGTGGTGGTAGCAAATGAGCTGCTCTTTACCGGTAATGATCTTGGTCGCCATCACCAAGCCCAGAAACGTTACGACCGCTGCCACCGTGATCGCAGCCATGACCCAGACGGAAAGGCCTACAAATACAACCAGACCCATCGTCAAAATGACGGCGAAAACCAGTCCTGCACATCCACAGACCTGAAAAGCGGGAAACGACTGCGGCATAGACTGAATTCTTAATCTTACGAGTCTGTCTAGATTGTTATTTAGGATTCCAACTTCGGTCATCGGCATGACCTCTCGCCAGCAACCTTAAACGGATTCCTGGCCATTCTTACTGTTCATACGCGAGACTAATGAGAATTAATCAATCGACCTCGAATCATTAGGTTATATTTACCTAACGAGTTTATTTTACTAAGATATTTTCCCAGTATTTCTTTTCTACATTCAAGGACTCGGCTGCAGATATCAAATCGGAATACGTTTCCTTGGAAACATATAATTTTTCTTCAACTAAATTCTCACAAAGTACTTCAACAGCTAATTTCCATTCATTATATTTGATAAACTCGGCAACATTTTCAATGTTCATATTGGGATGAGCAGCCTTCACTGAAGAGAGAACAGCATGTAATTTGTTTTCAAGTTCTTTTTCGTTCATGTATTTCTACACCCTTCTATTTTTATCTAACATATCCTGTGACAATACCCGAACCGCTTGGACCCGGTTCCACAATCACAGTAATATCTAAGCCATGATCTCTGCCTCGAACTTCGAAGCGTACTGGAGTTCCCGCGCTGGTTACGATAGGCGACCCCGGCGCCGGTCCGCCTGTTGTAATGGAGGCCGTGGCCATTCCAGGCCCCGTCGACTGCCTCCACGTGGAACCGGGACTGTCAGCCACTCTCTCGATGGCAGCGATGGCCTGGTCATCGGTCCAAGTATCGGGAAAAGCTCCGCGGGTGTTTCCACGTCTTGGCCCATGACCGGATCCTGGACGTCCGGGATCACCTTCGAGAATATGGACACGCCTAGCGGGACTTACTCTATAGCTTGGCCTTGCCCCCGCTCCACCCGGTGCTGGTCTTGCCGATACTGGCGGCACCCGACGTGACGGCGGAGCCGTAGAAGGTGGCCCAGGCGGCAGTTGACGAGAAGGTGGCGCAGTCGTCGGAGGTCCCGGCGGCAATTGACGGGAAGGTGGGGTAGTCGTCGGAGGTCCCGGCGGCAACTGGCGTGACGGTGGGGCAGTCGTCGGAGGTCCCGGCGGCAATTGGCGCGGAGGTGTTGGGCCGGCTGGCAACCTGCCTCCGCCACCCCTACCACCTCCAGGCGGTCGCCCGCCTCTGGCCCCTCTGCCTCTCCCAGGTCCTGCTATCGGGCCGCCTATCACCCCACATGAAACACCCGCACTGCTAGTATATGGGTTCCCCTGATCATCAGAGGGCGGATTGCAGTCGCACGTACCATGCGCAGTACAGATACCTGATGTCGTCTGTTCCGGTAGAATTATGGGCGTGGGCCCTGGCGGAGGGCCAATTACCGTCCGGCTTGGTGGTGTCTTCATGCATCTCCATGTACACGAAGATGCACCCACGCCAGCAACCGTAGACACGCACACCGCACTCGCGACCGCCCAGTGGTAACCCGGCGGACAGTCTCCCGAGGCGCACCGCTGTAACCTCAACCCGGATTTCACCCGGGGAATGACCTTCCCAAAGAGTTTTGACAATTGACTCTTAGGCCTATCCCACAATGAGGCGACAACGCCCATAGCCGACTCGTCAGCATCCCTTTCCAGGTAGCTGCTTTCTGTCTCTATCTTTTGGGATCGTCCGATTGAGCCTCCTGCCCCTTCCTGCTGAACGGTATGTGCCAATTCATGAGCGATAAGCGCATCTCCGAGAACTGTCCCCGGTCGATATTCGCCGGAGGCAAATGCGATATCGCTTCCAATTGTAAAAGCACGGGCATTAAGACTCCTTGAAAGGCCTGCCGCCTTAAAACCGGTATGTATGCGAACCCTTGAGAAATTGTGACCGAAGGCTGTCTCCATCCGCGACCTTAAGCCACCATCTATGGAATGACCTGATCCCAACC
>JAZBOD010000575.1:0-15034 GCA_036350955.1 Desulforhopalus sp.
ATTCGAAGATCTCCAGCCGCAGCTCGCCGACACCATCAGCCGCTATCTGTTCACGATTGAAGGAACCGGTGGTTGAGAGCAGTTCCACTCCTGCCAGGCAATAAAAAAGTTTGCTAAACTGGCAACCTCAGTTTGCACTCCCTCCCCCTACCCCGATTATTCTGCCAACTCAGGGTGGCAGAATCCTTGGCAGCCGATTGCCCTAATATCCTGTAATAAATCAAAATACAAAAAATACTACCCCTGGCATCTCTTTTGCAAAAAGGCTACTGACCAACAAACCTGGCCGCCAAGGCCTGACTGTTCACCCTTACCGCAAAGAAAATTTGCAGGAGGCATCTATGGCTCAAACAGAACAAAACGTGGTTGTCGACCGGGCAAAGAGTTCCATATCGGATCTCTGGACCAAGGAGGACTACCTGGCCATCTGGCTCGGCTTTCTGATCATCGCCACCTGTCTGATCGCCTATTTTGGCTTTGGACCGAAAGCGGATTTCAGCCAGAAAATCGAGGCAGCCAGCCAGATCCAGAGTGTCGAGACTGACAAGGCCCCATTTAAGACCATCGCCTGGTACACCGCCGAAGACGACAAGAAAAAACTCAAAGGTTCCAACTCGGCCTTTGGCAAATTTGTCAGCCATTGGACCAAAAAACCCGGCTCCTGGAAAGACAATCCGGTCGACGCAATTATCCGGACAGACGCCCAGGCCAAAGCGATCAACGACAAGGCGATGCCGGCCTATGAGGAGGCCAAGGCCAAAGCCGAAGCGGCCCTGCTCGCCGCCAGCGAGGCCGAAGGGCTGGCCGCCGCCGCCGGATTTGCCGATGAGGGTCTCAATGCGGCAGCTACGGCATTGATCGCCGACTGGCGGGCTGCCGACAAAAAGGCCGCATCCGCCAAAGCCAAGGCCTCGGCAAAACCCTACAACTACATCCCCAGCCTGATCGGCCTCTGCCTGTTCTTCATCGTCATCTTCGGTGGCGGAATCGTCCTGATGGGCCAGAGTTTTGTCAAGTTTGCCAAGGGTTTCTTTATCGTCTTCCTGGTCACGGTACTTGCCTATCTGCTCGGCGGCCAGGCCCTGTCCAAGCAGTACGGTTTTGGCGCCGAGGCCTGGGGTATCCTCCTCGGCATGCTCATCGCCAACACCATTGGTACGCCCAAATGGGTACTCCCCGCCTGCCAGGTCGAGTTTTTTATCAAGACCGGCCTGGTGCTGCTCGGTGCCGAGGTGCTGTTCGGCAAGATCATGGCAATCGGTGTCCCCGGTATCTTCGTCGCCTGGGTGGTCACCCCGACCGTGCTGGTACTCACCTATATCTTTGGCCAGACGGTTCTGAAAATCCCGTCGAAAATCCTCAATATCGTGGTCTCCGCCGACATGTCGGTCTGCGGCACTTCCGCGGCCATCGCCACCGCTGCCGCCTGCCGGGCGAAAAAGGAGGAGTTGACCCTCTCCATCGGCATGTCGCTGATCTTTACCGCAATCATGATGATCGCTTTGCCGACCTTTATCAAGGCGGTGGGGATGCCGGAGATCCTTGGCGGCGCCTGGATCGGCGGGACGATTGACTCCACCGGTGCGGTAGCTGCGGCCGGCGCCTTTTTAGGCGATAAGGCGATGTATGTCGCGGCGACGATCAAGATGATCCAGAACGTGATGATCGGGGTCACTGCCTTCTGTGTCGCCCTCTACTGGTGTCTAAAGGTGGAACGGGATGCCTGTAACACCGTAGGGGCCGGAGAGATCTGGCACCGTTTCCCCAAGTTCGTTCTCGGTTTTCTCGCCGCTTCCATCCTCTTCTCCTTTCTCGACAGCTATCTCAGTAAAGAGTTGGCCGCTTCTCTGCTCGATCAGGGGGCGGTTCGTGGTGGTACCAGACTGTTCCGAGACTGGTTCTTTGCCCTCTCTTTTGCGGCAATCGGCCTCTCCACCAATTTCCGTGAACTGGCAGTCTACTTCAAGGGTGGCAAACCGGTGATCCTCTACGTCTGCGGTCAGAGTTTAAACCTCATTCTCACCCTGAGCATGGCCTATCTGATGTTCTACGTGGTGTTCCCGGAGATCACCGCCAAAATTTAAGCGGTTCAACGCACGGACTTGGGCCCCGGGAAACTCCCCGGGGCCCGGCCGCAAAGACCACAATGAGTCAATGAGAAGCCTCCCCCTTCGTCTGCGAGATTTGGTGCTTGCCCTGCTGGCCGGAGCGGCCTTCTTCTACCTTCTCCTCCCCCTGCTCAACCGCACTTTCCCCATCCTGGAAAAGACCTCCCGCCACCTCGAACAACACAATATAGATCCCACCCGTTATTACTACACCGACGTCAGCCAGGTGGCCGAAGGAGAGGAGTATCTGCACACCGCGCTCCACCAGCAGGAAAAGTAATGTCGCAGAAAGAGAGTGATCTTGAAGGAATCGGCATTCCAAGGTACTACTGTGTGCATCGACAAACTGCGGCAGTCCGGGTCCTGCCGATTTTCGCACACATTACTACGACCGCCGGCCACCGCCGGCCGAAGCAGCAGCCAGATAGCCGCTATGCACATTCTCAAGCCCCAGAAAATTCAATCTAAATTTATTACCGGCCTGGTGGCGGCTGTCCTTCTCCTCGGCACAATATTTTCCATCGGTTCCTACTACCACCTGCGTAGCGTGCTGGAGGCGGAGGTTCGCGACAAGGCCCGGCTGATCTTCATGCACGTCGACGGCATCCAGCACTATGTCCGGGAAATCCTCAGGCCGGTAATGTACGAAAGAATACCCGAATCTTTCATCATTCAAGCGATGTCCTCCTCCTATATCTCCCGAAAGATCATGGCCGGGGTAAACGCGCCCGACGAAGGAACCCTCTACCGGCGAGTAGCCATCGATGCCCGCAACCCCGACTACGAGGCCAACCTGCTGGAACAGGAGCTGATCGGACTCTTCCGCCAGAGTAACCGGGAACAACTCTGGCAGGGCTACAAAATGCTCGATGGTGAAGAGTACTATGTGATGGCCAGACCGGTGCGTTTCACCGGCGAGTGCATGTACTGTCATGGCCGCGCCGAGGATGCTCCGACAGAACTTTTGGAGAAATACGGCAACCGAGGTTTCGGCAAGGAAACCGACACCATTGCCGGGGTTGATTTCGTCGGCACCTCGGTAGCAAAAAGTGTCGGCCGGGTGCAGCAGACCATCTTCACCTACTTCGCATTCTTCGCCCTGGGAGCGCTGCTCTTCTTTTTCACCACCAATGTCTTGTTTCGTCTGCTGGTGGTCAATAACCTCAAGCGACTCAACACGGTTTTTCGCCGCAACGTCGAAGATGACGAGGGGTCAGCTCTGGTCAGCCAGTTGGAACA
Source organism: Desulforhopalus sp. (assembly GCA_036350955.1). Lineage (GTDB taxonomy): Bacteria > Desulfobacterota > Desulfobulbia > Desulfobulbales > Desulfocapsaceae > Desulforhopalus_A. The sequence continues at coordinate 3,348 of JAZBOD010000575.1, forward strand.
GGGTGACGAAATCGACGAATTGGTCGACGGCATTGAACAGATGAGCGAACACCTGTTTGAGGCCCGAGGCCAGCTGCGCAATTATGCAGAGAACCTGCGCAAGATGGTCGACGAGCGGACCGCCGCTCTTTCCGCGGAGATGACCGCCCGTCAAGCTGACGTGCAGCTCTTTGTCCGTCTCCTCGAAGAGATGAACAAAAGCCGCTCCAGGGGCCAGCTCTGGCAACTGGCTCTGCCACGGATCGCCGAACGGTTCGGTGCCAAACGAATATCCTACATCTGCACCATGGGTCCGCAGCGCTCCTTTGTCTGGCCGGAGGACAGCTCGTCGCCACGGCAACCCGCTGACTTTGTCGACATAGTAACCGGTGGCACCTGTGTCGCTATCGACACTGCCGTCTATATCCCGGTCGAATCGAGCAGCGGCAATGCCGAAGGGCTGCTCTGCCTCTTCTGGCAAAGCAGCGAGGAGGCATCCCGCCATGATCTACGGGTTCTTCAAGCTCTGGGCAGACAACTCGGAATGGCCGCCGAGAACCTCACCGCCATCGACGGTCTTGCCCGGCAGATGAACATTCTCGAGACCATCTTCGAAGGAATTTCCGACCCGCTGGTGCTGATGGACACCAACTGTGCGGTGCTCACTGCCAATCAGGCCGCCCGCCGGCTGACCACCGAACTCAGTGACCAAACCCGCAGTGACGGCAATGTCCTCTCCTTTTTCTTTGATATCAAATCACCCCGCTGTCCGCTCCGCGAAACGATCAACCGTGGTATGGCCGACCTGCGCGAGCTTTGCCAACCCAACGGCCGCTCGTTTGCCCTCTCCCTCTACCCGGTACCAAGCGACAGTGGGACAACAGCCCAGGTGGTGGTTTACCTCCGGGAAACTACCAGGGAAAAACAGCTGCAGCAGCAGATCTGGCATGCCGAAAAGATGGCTACCGTCGGTCAGCTCACCGCCGGTCTGGCCCATGAAATCAACAACCCGCTTGGGGTGATTCTCTGCTACACCGGTTTGCTCCGTCAGTCGCTGGATAACCCCGACCAGACAGCAGACCTCGAGATCATCGAACGCCATACCCGGCAGGCCCAACGGGTCCTCCAGGACCTGCTCAATTTCTCCCGTCCCAAGGCAACCGATTCGGAGACCGCCGATGCCTGCGCGGTTGCCGCCTCGGTGCGAGAGGTCTTTGCCGCACAGGCGGCGAAAAAACAGGTCCACACCCAGCTTGACTGCCCTCTTCGGCCCTTACCTGTGCAGCTCGGGGTCGGCGCCATGGAGCAGGTGATCAGCAATCTGATGATCAACGCCCTCGATGCGGTGCCGCAGAAGAAAGGCCAGATTCTGGTCAGGGTTGCCGAAGGTCCCGACAATATGGTGACGGTGGAAATCGCCGACAACGGCCCTGGTGTCGCTGCCGCCGACGCGCCGTATATTTTCGATCCTTTTTTCTCCACCAAAGAGATCGGCAGAGGTACCGGTCTTGGCCTCACGGTGATCTACGGCATTATTCACGATATCGGCGGCAGGGTGGAGATCGACCGGTCCACCGAACTGGGTGGAGCACGCTTTATCGTCTATCTGCCCGCCGGCAAAGAAAATCATTCGCCAGGCCGGTTGCGCCAATGATTGCCCCGACCTCCTCCAGCCAGCCTGCTCTGAAAGGAGCTGCTCCCCTCCAGCGGATCCTCGTGGTAGATGATGAAGCCGATTTTGCCAGGGGCCTGGCCAGACTGGTTTCCCTGCGTTACCCAGAGCTGACCGTAACCGTCACCCACAGTGGCCGGGAGGCGCTGCAGGTCCTCGGCCAGCACAACAGCCAGCTGATGATCACCGACCTGCGCATGCCGGAGATGAACGGCATGCAGTTGATCAGCGAGGCACTGAAGACCCAACCGGGCCTGAGCATCGTGGTGCTCAGCGCCTACGGGACCATCGAGACCGCGGTAAAGGCCCTGCATTCCGGTGCCTACGACTTTCTCACCAAACCGATTGAACCGGAACAGCTCTACCGCGTAGTGGAAAAAGGGCTGGAACGGAGCCGGCTGCTTGATGAAAACCAGCGTCTGCGGCAGATTCTCTCCCGCCAGGCCGACAGTCGCGGCGATCTGGTTGGCGAAGGCGAAGCAATCGAACGACTGCGCCGGACTATTGCCTCTGTTGCCCAGTCCAGCTACAACGTGTTGATCCGCGGCGAATCAGGTACCGGCAAGGAGCTCGTCGCCGGGTTGATCCATCGTCTTGGTGAACGGGCGGGAAAACCCTTTGTGCCGGTGGACTGCCCATCAATTCCGGAAAACCTGCTGGAGAGCGAACTGTTTGGGTATGTCAGAGGTGCCTTCACCGGTGCCGACCGGGATCATCGAGGCCTTTTTGCAGCTGCCCAGGGGGGTACTCTCCATCTCGACGAAATCGGCGATATCAATCAGGTAATCCAGACCAAGCTGCTGCGCTGCCTGCAGAACGGTGAAGTCCGTCCGGTGGGTGCCAACCAGAGTTTCCAGGTCGATGTGCGGATTCTTGCTTCGACCAACCAGGATCTGGAGACCCGCATCACTGACCGCACCTTCCGGGAAGATCTCTACTACCGTCTCAACGTCCTCTCAATCACCCTGCCACCGCTGCGGGAGAGGGTCGAGGACATTCCTCTGCTGGCGCTCCACTTCCTGCGCTGCACCTGTCAGGAATCTGCCTTGCCCGAAAAAGAGATGACTGCGGAAGTGCTCGGCTGGATGGCTGAACGTAACTGGCCCGGCAATGTCCGCGAGTTGCAGAATTTCGTCAGGCGGCTGACGGTGTTCTGCCCTGGCGAGACCATCGACATGGCCGTGGTCCAGATGGTGCTGGGCGGCAAAGCACCGCCAAGGCCGCCCGGGCTGGCCGAAAACGGCCCCCGCCCTTTTCGGCAGATCAGCTATAAAGCTGCCAGGGATGAGGTGCTTAACAGCTTTACCCGAAATTATATCGACCAGTTGCTGACCTCTACCGGAGGAAATGTTTCCGAAGCAGCCCGCCTCTCCGGACTCTCCCGGGTAGCACTGCAGAAAATCCTCGCCCGCCTCGGGGTCAGTGCCGCCGGCTATCGCTAGATTTTCCCTCGTTCACCTCAGACAGCAGGACCGACAATAATGAACGACCTGTCCCTCGAAGAGAAAAAAATCCTGGTCCTCGACAACGAAGAGGCGCTGGCCAGAAAAATGGCGCTCCAGGTGCTTGACAAACCGAGCCCCCCGATCTGGATGATCTTCATCCCGGTATTCTTTGTTTTTTTCGCCCAGAAAATGAACCAGTACAAAAAAGGTTTACAGGATTTTGCCGAAAATTACCTGATCTCCAGACGTTGGGCCCTCGATGCGGCAAGGGATGCCGTGGCAGGCGGCACAGAACTCGCCATTGATGAAATTCTCACCCGGGTGAAAGATCTTCCCGAGGCAGCCAGGCCGATGTATCGGCAATGGCTGGCACTCCAAGCCGAACACTATCGGCAACTGCTCACCGCCCCCGGGAACAGCTACCCGGCTCTGGTCCGCGCCGGCTACCGCAACAAGGCCAACTACCTGCTGCTCTGTGACCGCCTCGGCAAGGCCGAAGACGCCCTGAACCGGGCCCTGCTTCCCGATATGGAAGGACAGCACCAGGACGTCCGCCAGATCGTTGAAGCTATGGCCCAGGCCAGCATGCAGCTGCGCCGGCAGGATATTGAAGGGGCTTTTTCCTGAGTGTCGGGTTACCCACCGCTCAGAGAAACTGCTCCTGGGGCATCGTCCTGCCGCCGTTGAGAGCGCGGCGAATGATCGTGGCGAGATCCTGCAGACCGAGGGGCTTCATGGCAAACTCCTTGATCCCCTCGGCCAGAGCCTGTTCCTCCGATATCTGGGTGCTGTAGCCGGTGCAGAGGATGACTGGAAGGTCCGGGCGGATATCCAGCATCCGCCGGGCCATCGCCACCCCGGTCATCTCCGGCATGGTCTGATCGGTAACCACCACGTCCCAGGTCTGGGGATCGGCGGTAAAGAGCGCCAAAGCCTTTTCGGCACTGGTTGCGGTGGTGACCTGGTAGCCTAGACGAGTGAGGATCGCCTGACCAACCTCAACCAGAATCGCTTCATCGTCAACGAAGAGAACCCGTTCCTCGCCGGTTGGAATCTGTCCGGAGTTTTCCTTCTCTTCGACGACAGCCTCGCTGGTCACCGGCAAGAAGATGATAAACAGTGTCCCCTGGCCGAGGCGGCTGGTACAGAATATCGCCCCACCGCAGGCCTGGACGATGCCATGAACCGTCGCCAGGCCCAATCCAGTGCCCCGCCCCACCTCTTTGGTGGTAAAAAACGGGTCAAACATCCGCGCCTGCACCTCGGCACTGATCCCGGTGCCGCTGTCGCCGACCGACAGCCGGACATAGTCACCGGGAGGGAGGGAACGGTATTCGCCTGACTTATCGCCTAACAGCGTCTCCCGGGCCAGACCAAGGGTCAGGGTTCCCCCACTTTCTTCCATGGCATGGGCGGCATTGCTGCAGAGGTTGAGGACAACCTGGTGCAGCTGGGTCGGATCGGCAAGGACCGGCCCGGCAAGGTCGTCGATCTCCTGGACAATGGCAATGGTGCTGGGCAAGGAGGGGCGGATCATCCGGATTGCCTCCTTGAGGATCACCGCCGGGTAGACGGAAATCGGCGCTGACTCCGCCTGCCGGCTGAAGGCAAGGATCTGTTTGACCAGTTCCCTGGCCCGGGCGGCCGCCTTGAGGATCTGTTCGAGATCACCTGCCTGGGAAGAGTCGTGCGGGTAACTGCTTCTCGCCATATCGGCATAGCCCATGATCGCACTGAGGATATTGTTGAAATCGTGGGCAATCCCTCCGGCCAGCGTACCGATCGCCTCCATTTTCCGGGCCTGCTGCAGCTGTTCCTCGAGGGTGCGCCGGGTCTCTTCGGCACGAACCCGTGCCGAGATATCTTCCATGGTGGCAATCACCGCCGTCGGCGCTGTGCCGGGAACAAGCGGATTGAAATGGACCCGCAGATCACGGGTCACCCCACCGGTTACCGAGGTGTAACGGTTTTCGTAAAGCGAAGGTTGACCGGCCAGAGCTTGAATAAGCGCCTCGCGCATGTCGGCCGCGGAGCGCTCAACAGCATGAAAACCGATCAGTTGCTCGCGGGAGGAACCCATGAGCGTTACCAGCTGCTGGTTGCAGTCGGCAATGATGCCATTCTGGTCAAAAAGGATCAGGCCTAAGGGGGTATTTTCAAAAATCACCCGGTAGCGCTGTTCACTCACCGCAAGGGCGGCACTGGCGGCCCTGCGGTTATCGAGAACCGTGTTGATCGACCCGGCAATCTCGATAAATTCCGCATATTCCAGGGAGTGCTGATCGATGCGCAGATCATCGGTTGCCGCCTGGCGAGAAAACTCGGCAAAGGTACTCAGGCTTTTTTCGATCCGCCTGGCAATCCGCGTGGCCCAGAAAAAGATCAGCAAAAAGATGCCGCAGAGCAGGAAAAGACTGGCCAGAGCCTTCTGTTCATACTGGCGCAGGAGAAGAGTCCGGCGCTGACTGATCTCCTCTTCAATAGTATCAAGGTAGACCCCGGCACCGATGATCCATCGCCAGTCGGGTATCCCGGTGACATAGGAAATTTTCGGTGAAGGCTGCTCTCCGTGCAGTTTTTTCCAGGAATAGGCGACATAGCCGCCCCCGGCAGTGTCGATCACCCGCTGGTACTCTTCGGTAATCCTCACCCCGCCCGGGTCGGTCAGATCACGGATACTCTCGCCCCCCCTGGTTATCTGGCCATTGGTAAACAGCGGCAGGCCACCATAAATACTGCCGAAAAAATAGCCGTCTTCGGCAAATTGCAGCCCCACCAAGTAGTCGAGCAATTCCTCCTGAATTTCGGCATGGACATCGGCCAGATATTCACCGGTGCCGATGACCCAGCCTAAAGGGGCAAAGAGCCTGACATAGGCAATCTTGCGGTGGCTGTTGTCGGTGGTTCCAGGTTTGTTCCAGGTGTATTCATAGAACCCGGCACCATCCCGGGCAACCAGATCGAGCATATCCTTGACGACGTACTCACCTCTGCCGCCGCGGGCGGCAAGCATGTTCTGCCCCTCCAATTCCGGCCGATCAGCGTAGAGTTCCTCTACCCCTTGAAGGTTAAAAATAAAGTAGTAGCCGCGGTCGTCATTGAACCGCAGACTGCGGAGAACCTCCCGGATGGTATCCTCGACCTCCTTCGTCGACCCGCCGCCCTGGGCATGGATCGCCGCAGCCAGGTCATAGGCTTCATCAACCCGTTGCTGCACCGTCTGCCTCGCCCGTTTTTCCGCGCCATCGATTCGCCCCTGGATCTGTTCGGCGAGAATGGTCACTTCCCGGCGAATCATCTCCTTCTGGCCGACGACGAAGGTCTCTCGCGCACGCTCGGCATCCTCAACGAAATTACGGTATTCGTAGTGCATCCACAAAAAATAGAGGATCCCAATGGAAAACGATGCAATGAGCAGCATTTTCTGGCGAAAGGCCCGCTTGATACTCGGTTTTGCTTCAGCCATGCCGGTTCTTAAGAAATCGGGTGCACCTGATACTCTCTGCCGTAGTTAATGGAGACCGGGAACACTTTATTATACCGGCCAATCGCCTCTTATGCCAATTCCCCTGGCCAAATCGACTGTTCAATGGCGATTCATCGTTTTGCACCCCGGTCAAGAACCTCCCGCACCTTCTCGGCCAGGGAGTTGAGGGGAAAAGGCTTTTGGAGAAATGAGACCCCTTCATCAAGGACACCCTGGGAGGAGATGATATCGGCGGTGTACCCGGACATGTAGAGCCATTTCATCGCCGGCTGGCCGGAGCGCAGCTGTTCAACCAGTTCCCGGCCGTTCATCTCCGGCATCACCACATCAGTGATCAGCAGATCGATGCTTTCCCGGCACTGTTCGGCAAGCCGTAACGCCTCGCCGGGCGTAGATGCGGCCAATACGGTATACCCCAGACGCTCAAGCATCGTGGTGGTTAAATCAAGAATCATCTGTTCATCCTCAACCAGCAGGATGGTTTCCTCCCCGGAAGGGGCGAGTTCCACTGGCCGCGGCGCGGCGACCTGTCCCTCCGCCTCTCCCTGGTGACGCGGGAAAAAGATCAGGAATTCAGATCCCTTTCTCAGCTCACTGTGCACATCGATATAGCCTTGATTCTGTTTAACAATACCGTACACCGTTGAGAGCCCCAGACCGGTCCCCTTGCCGATCTCCTTGGTGGTATAAAACGGGTCAAACAGCTTCTCCAGAGTCTGGCCGTCCATCCCACAACCGTTATCCCGTACGGTCAATTGAACATAGTCACCGGCAGTGGCGCCGAGATGACCGGCACAGTACCCCTGATCCAGAGTTTTGTTGGCGGTTTCAATAGTAACTCTACCATTGCCGTGCAGTGCATCCCGGGCGTTGACACAGAGGTTGGCGAGGATCTGGTCGATCTGGGAAGGGTCGATTTTCACCGGCCAGAGACCTTTTCCAGGCAACCAGGCAAGATTGATATCCTCACCAATCAACCGGCGGAGCATCTTCAGCATCCCCTCGACGGTCTCATTGAGATCGACTACTCGGAGAACCACACTCTGCTGCCGGGCAAAAGCCAACAGTTGACGGGTCAAATCGGCGGAGTGTTCGGCAGCCCGGAGGATCTGCTGCAGATGCCGGTAGAGTTTCTGCCCGGGAGTGGTCTCACAGAGAGCCAGCTCCGCATAACCAAGAATAACCCCGAGCATGTTGTTGAAGTCGTGGGCCACTCCTCCGGCAAGGCGACCAACCGACTCCATCTTCTGCGCCTGAATAAGCTGGGACTGGAGTTTCTGCCGCTCCTCTTCGGCCAGCTTCCGCTCCGAGATGTCCCGTACCGAGGAGAGACCATGCTCCTGGCCCTGCAGCCGGATCGGTACAGTAACGATCTCCACCGGAATTTCCCGACCATCCCGGTGCAGGTTGATACCTTCGAAGGCGGTAATCTGCAGCTCGGTACGGATGGTTTCCCCCAGTTTTTTCCGGACGGAAGGGGCCTGGATCTCCGGCAGCGTCATGCACAGCAGCTCTTTTCGCGGGTAACCAAGCAGAGCGCAGGCCGCCTCATTGGTGTCGAGCAGGGTATCGTCCATCCGCCAGATAAACAGTGGGTCAGGTCCCTGATCAAACAGCACCCGAAAGCGTTCTTCGCTCTCCCGCAGGGCCTGATCGGCAGCATGCCGTTTACGGATATTGACCAGCAGCTGGGCAAACATGGTCAGCAGCCGCTGTTCCTGAACCCCGATCTGCCGTCGGCGGCGGACGAAATCGAACCCGGTAAAACCGAGACATTCCTCACCGTCCATCAGAGGCAGAGCCAGCATACTCTGAATACCCTGCGGCTCGAGAATGTGCCGTAGTCCACTTGCCTCGGGTAGAGCCAGAATATCATCGACACATACTGCCTCACCGCGCTGATGGGGTCCGAGTTGCTCGGGAATCAGCGCTAAAGGCACATTTTGCAGGAGCTCTTGTTGCGGCTCAATCTCCGCTGCACACCATTCATGTGTATTCCTGCAGATTTGCCGGGAAAAATCGTACTCAAACAGATAGGCCCGGTCAGCACCGACCAATTCGCCCATCTCCCGGAGGGAGTCGATCAAGGTCGCCTGGAGCCGATCCAGTGGCAGGCTGATATAGGTTGAGGAGATTTTGGTCAGCAACTCCTGAAGGCGCGACTGGAGCAGCAATTCATCTTCAGCCCGCTTACGGTCGGTGACATCGCGCACCACCGTCAAAAAGGTCTCCTCCGAACACGGTTCCATCCGCCCTTCGAAGAACCTGGTCTCCCCCTTAAGATTCACCTCGTAGAGATAGGGTGACGTTTTGCCGCAGCGGACGATCTCCTCAATATGGGCCATGGTCATGTCGGCAATCTCGGCGGAAAGCACCTCTGCTATCGGCTTGCCGAGAAAGGACTCCGGTGGTGCAAGCAGGCCTCCTCGGTCGGCGGCGTGGTAATCGAGGAATACCCCGTTGCGGTCAAAGAGAAAAATCATATCCGGCAGGGCGTTAAGTAGCGCCCGGTTTCGTGCCTCGCTCTCCCGCAGGGCCTCTTCCGCCCGGCGGTGTTCGGTGACACTTCTCGCCGACCCCACCGTACCGATCATTCTCCCCTGCTCGTCGAGAAAAGGGGCTTTGCGGACATCGAGAAACTGGAACTCTCCTTGTATGTTGCCGTATTCATCAAACTGCCGCGACTCACCGGCGTCCATGGTGATCTGATCGGTATCGCGGCAGATCTCGCCAAAGCTGTGCCAGTCGGGGTCTTCGGGGTGGCTCTCCTGCTCGCGGCGGGCAAAAAACAGATCGTTCTTGCCGATCGGCTCGTCGGTATCGACTGCGTTGAGCAGGTCCCGGCATACCGCCTTATTGGCGAAAATATAGCGCTTTTGCAGATCCTTGGCCCAGATCATGTCCGGAACATTATCGCAGAGCAGGCGGAGCATCGCCGAGAGTTTGCGGTACTCCTCCCGGCTTTGCTGCTCAGCCAGTTCGGCCTCTTTTCGCTGAGAAATATCCAGAGTAAAGCCCTGCAGATGACTGACCCGGCCATCATGATCACGAACCAGGTGGACCGACTCGGAAGTCCAGAAGATCGACCCATCTTTTCTTTTGTGGCGTGACTCGTAGTTGACTACCGCCTCGGTGTTGTCAAACAGTTGGAAATAGCTGGTCCGGTCATCCGGACTGGCATAGATTTGCGACGAGATGTCAGAGATCGAGTCAACCAGTTCCTCCGGTGAATCATAACCGTACATCTTCGCATAGGTTGGGTTGACTGACAAAAACTGCCCCTGCGGGGTCGAGGTAAAAATCCCGATGGGGGCGTTGAACAGGGTATCGTGACACTCCTGCAGGGCCTCCTGACATTCAGTTGGCGGGATTAATGATCTTTCTGGCATGTCAGGCTCCAGGTTTTTTTTCGGGCTGAGGCGATGGTCCGGGTAAGCAGTTCAGGAAACTGCTGTTTTACGGCAATGCATTCGATTAAGCCTATCTTTTTCCATCTCTTTCGGCAAGTTTTTCTCAATAAACTCTATCCGGCGATACTGTACGCAAGCCGCCTGGTTATTTCATCTACCGCAGCAGCCGGCATTCTGCTAGAGTGGCGTTGATGGTCGTCGGGCAAGGCCCATGGCAGACATTGTGCCGACCACTCCAGGCTGAAGGGTTTTGACGCAAAGCACAGAGGGGGGAAAATGGAATTGGTTGTGGCAAAATTTGGCGGCTCAAGCGTTGCCGATGGCAGACAACTGCGCAAGGTACGTGATATTGTCAGTGGCGATCCACGGCGAAAAATCATCGTGGTTTCCGCCCCCGGGAAACGCGGGCCGGATGATGCCAAGCTTACCGACCTGCTCTACCTCTGCCACGACATGGCAGCGATCGGTACCGATTTTTCCGCACCATTTTCGCTGATCCGCCAACGCTTTGCGGCAATCATCACCGATCTCACCCTCCCCGCCGATCTCTTGAAAGATATCGACCGCTTCGCCGACCAGCTCCTGGCGGGCTGCAGCCGGGACTACGCCGCCTCCCGGGGGGAGTATTTCTCCGCCCGGCTGGTCGCGACCTATCTCGGAGCCCGCTTCATCGACCCGGCCGAGGGTATTGTCCTTGCCGCCGACGGGAGAGTCGCCCCGGAAAGCTACCAGCTGCTGGGCAGCCTGTTTACCGACCGGGGCGCGCGCTATGTGATGGCCGGCTTCTACGGCCGGGACCGCAAGGGGCAAGTAAAGACCTTCTCCCGGGGTGGTTCGGATATCTCCGGGGCAATCGCCGCCCGTGCCGCCGGTGCGGTCCTCTATGAAAACTGGACCGATACCCCGGGAATCCTCATGGCCGATCCGCGGATTATCGCTGACCCTCTGCCGATTACCGAGATCTCCTTCCGGGAAATCCGCGAAATGGCCTACATGGGAGCCTCGGTTTTCCATGACGAAGCGATTCTGCCATTACGTGAAGCCGGCATTCCGATCCGTATTAAAAACACCAACCAACCTGCTGCCACCGGTACCCTGATCACCCCCAGGCTCAGCGAAGCAGCCATCACCGGCACCGAAATCGCCGGGATAGCCGGCCGCAAAGATTTTGCCATGCTCTCGCTGGAGAAGACCCTGATGAACCGGGAGGTGGGCTATGTCCAGCGGCTCCTCGGCATCCTCAGCGAGTACCGGATAAGCTTTGAGCATTGTCCATCGAGTATCGACTCGGTCAGCGTAATCGTCGACAAACCCGCTCTGACCGGCCAGTTGGAGGCCGTCGTCGAACAGATTCACCGCCGCCTGACCCCGGACAATCTGACCATCACCGACGATCTTGCCCTGGTGGCGGTGGTCGGGGAAGGGATGATCGAGACCATCGGTATCGCCGGCAAGATCTTCACCGCCCTCGGCCAGGCGAAGGTCAATGTCCGGATCATCAATCAGGGAGCCTCGGAGATCAACATCATTATCGGGGTTGCCGCCGGGGACTACGAAAAGGCGGTACAGGCCCTCTATGCCGCCTTTGTCGAGCGGTGACCGACAGCTGGTGGTGAGGGGAAAACCACTGATCATCGCCCGGCGCCAAACGGGAAAAATTGATCAGTTAATCATTCGAAAACACAACAAAAATA
>JAZBOD010000576.1:0-5481 GCA_036350955.1 Desulforhopalus sp.
GCTCGATCATGAGGCTGATTTTGCTGCGCACCGGGGCGATTCCGGCAAGGTATTGACCTTTCCCCAGGGCATTCCGGGGTTTGAAAAGTACACTACTTTCCTGGTCTACCACAAGGAAGAAAATGATTTCAGCGCCTACTGGCTGGAATCCTGCGATACCCCGAAGGTGACCTTTACCCTGGTTGACCCCGGGCAGTACGGGCTGAGCTACGAGATGGCGATCAGTGACGACGAGCGGCACCTGCTCCAGGCGAACAGTGCCGAGGAGCTTGCGGTATTCATGGTGCTCAGTAAGAAGGAGGGGGACGGCAAGCAGCCCCAGGCCCTCAACGCCAATATTATCGGGCCGATTATCATTAATCCGCGCACCCGTCTTGGCCTGCAGAAGGTGCTCTACCGCTCGCAGCTCAAGACGACGATCGTCGCCGAATAGTTCTTAAAGACCAAGGGCGTTGCGGCAGGCGGCGGCGAAATCCTCGGGGTAGTGACCGTTGATCCAGCGCAGCTGCGCCTCGCTGAAGGCACCCGGAGCTTCGGGAAGCCTGGGCAAAAAGGCATAGAGCAGTGCCTGAACCGGCCCCTCTGACCTGCCGAGCCTTTTCGGGTATTCGATAGTGCTCACCATTCGGGCGCCTAGCCCGGCGAGCGCCTGTTGGGCCTTGAGAAGCGCGGTATCAAGGGAGCGACGCACTTCCGGACCGCACTCGACCACGTTTCCGGGCACCCTCCCCGCGCTGTCGGGCAGAGTCATCAACTGCAGTTCCCAGGCTGAGGTTTGCCCTTTCGGGACAAAGAGCATCACCTGCCGGTCGGCCCAGACCACCAGGTCGGCACTCAGGTCGCGCCGCCCGTCCATCCGGCGGTTGCCGGCAATTGCCCGGCGGTAATTGACAAAAAAGTCGCCATGGCCGAGGCGCTGGTACTCCCTGATCCAGGCAGCGATCTGGTCGCCGCAGCTGTAGGCCACCATTGTCCCGACCGCCTCGGTCATCCCCCCTCGGTAGAGCCCGATTTCCCCCGGTATCATGGCGTACTGTTGATGAATCTGTTGATGGGAGGCGTGCAGTCGATAGTGGCTGGGGGCATAATCAAAACCGAAATTCCATCCCCAGAGGGTCGCCGGATAAGGCTTTTCAGGGGGGAAATCGTTTTGCTGGATCAGCTTGAGGATTGTCTGGCGAAGGGATTCCAGTTCGGCCTCGTCGAGCAGTCGGGCTGTTGCCGGTGGCGTCAGGCCAAGTTGTTCTGCCAGGCGGACGAAGGTCCGCTGGTAATAGAGGTGGCGCAGGCCGCGGAGGTCGTCGCCAGAGAGGGAGGCTATGTCGTAGCGGATGGCGTCTTCGGCCATGTTGGCGGCATAGTGACCGCCGGCGATATAGGAGTTGCGGCGCAGGTACTCATAGGCGTGGGAACCCGAGGGCTGATTCAACCACTCGCCGACAATTTCGCTCCCCCCCTGGGCGCCGGGACGGATCACCATGGCGATTTTATAGGGGTCCGGGGTATGGGGATTGTTGGCCACCGCCTCAAACAGCGGATGATCTTTGATCAGCGGCTGAAATTTTCCGGAGCGGTCGTCGCTGAAGCACAGGCCGATCGGCGTTTCGCCGGCAAAAATAAATTCACAGCTCTGTTGGGCCAGGCGGGTCAGGTCAGTGGGGTCGGTTGAACAGGTGGCCAGGGCGAGCAGCAGGGGGCGGGGCAGGTGCTGGTAGAGGGCGTCTGCCACCCCGGTTTTTGCCAGAGTTTTGGCGAGAGAGACCTTTTCCCGGGGGGCAAGAGAGATCCGGCGCGGATCACCGGCTGCCGCATCGGCCCAGGACCGGGTGATGAAGGTTCGGCCGCGAAACGGAAAGGCGTTGGGGATCTCGAAAATCCAGTCGGCCTCCGCCACCCGCAGGTCACCGTTGGGGAAATTGCTCCGGTTGTCAACCAGCTGCTGTGAGGTGGTTCGGCCAAGAGAGTAAGGTTCCCTGGGCGGACGGAGATTGGTTACCCGGTAGTCCGGCTGATGGATGCCATAGAGGAAGGCGCCATCGGCGCCGACACAACTGAGCGGGATGGTCATGTTTTGTCCTGCCACAGGATAAGGGCCTGCTGGTAGATTTTTGAGCGATGGATACCCAGGTCGGCGGCGAGTCGATGGCTGACATCCTTGACACTCAAGGTTGAGTTGTCCCGGTACCAGAGGAGCAGTTCGTCAAGGGTGCCGGTCGGCAGCGGTTCCCGCTCGCCCGGGGAGATGATCAGGACAAACTCGCCCCGGTTGCGCCCCTCTGTTGACCTGGCGAGAAGGGCGGAGAGGCTGCCGAACTGGAGTTCTTCGAAACTTTTGGTGAGTTCTCGTCCCCAGAATGCCTCTCGGTCGCCAAAAACCTCGAGGGCATCACTGAGCAGGCCGGTAATGCGCTGGGGCGATTCGTACAAGACTACAGGGTAGGCGCAGTCGATCAGAGTGGTGAGGGTTTTCTTGCGCTGCCCGGTCTTCGACGGGAGGAACCCCTGAAAAAGAAATCCACCGGTGGTTAACCCGGCGGCGGAGACCGCAGTGGTCAGGGCCGAAGCCCCCGGCAGGGGCACCACCGGCAGGCCGGCCTGATGGGCATGACGAACCACGATCGCCCCAGGATCAGAGATCCCCGGGGTGCCGGCGTCGCTGATTAGGGCGATGCTCTTGCCCTCCTCCAGTTGCAGGAGCAGTTTGCTGCTTCGCTGCTCTTCGTTTTCCCGGTAATAGCTGCACAACGGAGTGACAATGCCATAGTGGTTGAGCAGTTTTCTGCTGTGCCGGGTATCCTCGGCGGCGATGAGGTCGACTTCACGGAGAACCCGCAGGGCGCGCAGGGTAATATCTTCGAGGTTACCGATCGGGGTAGGGACGATGTACAGGGTTCCCGGGCAGGGGGGGGCGGTGGTGGTCATCATGGCTCGGCGGTTACGGTGAGAAACAGTTCAGGCGAAGCGCTATTATGCGTAAAAGCGCGGGAAAATGCACCTGCTTTCTTGACTGCAGCACAGTATGGGTATACGGGTTTACCCATGGTCAAGCCGCTGGTCCCTCCGCCAAGGCGCTGGCCGGTGGCAGGTTCGAAGCGCAACACTGGAAGGACCAGTTTCCCGTGGCTCTTGCCCCCAAAAGCCGCCTGAGGTGGGCAAATGATGGAATTACTCCAGAGATTTTTCTTTGAGTTGTGGCACATCCTCCTTGAGTCGTCAGTATATATTCTGTTTGGTATAACCATTGCCGGTCTGCTGCGGGTGGTGCTGAGCGCCGATACGGTGTTTCGCCACCTCGGCGAAGGGCGTTTCCGCTCAGTGGTCAAAGCCGCGCTTCTCGGGATCCCCCTTCCCCTTTGTTCCTGCGGGGTTCTTCCGGCTGCTGCCGGACTTCGCCGACAGGGAGCGAACAAGGGGGCAACCACAGCCTTTTTGATTTCCACTCCCGAATCGGGGGTCGATTCCATTGCCATTACTTATGCCTTGCTCGATCCTTTGATGACGGTGGCACGACCGGTCGCCGCGCTAGTTACGGCGATCAGTGCCGGTATTGCGGAGAATCTGCTGTTTTGGAAAAAGGAGGAGACGGTTCGGCAGCCAGCCCAGCCCTGTCTGGTTGATGGCTGCTGTGACGGGATCGACTGCCCGCCGGATATCCATAACCGTCACCACCGTCTGACCGAAAAGATCAGGGCGGGAATGATCTATGCCTATCGCGAGGTCTGGGGCGATATCGTCGGCTGGTTTGCCGTTGGCCTGCTGCTTGCCGCGCTGATTACCACCCTGGTTCCGGATCAGTGGATGGCCCGGTTCCTTGGTGGCGGTCTCGGGTCGATGCTGGTGATGCTGGTGATCGGCATTCCGCTCTACATCTGTGCCACCGCCTCAACCCCGATTGCCGCGGCACTGATCATGAAAGGGGTTAGTCCTGGAGCCGCCCTGGTCTTTCTTTTGGTCGGTCCAGCGACCAATATCACCTCCCTGGTGGTGCTGAGCGGCATGCTGGGCAAACGGAGTACCGCCCTCTATTTGGGCATACTCTCCCTGGCCGCGGTGCTGTTTGGCCTTGCGGTTGACGCGATCTACCTGGCCTTGATGATCTCCCCCCTGGCGATAATCGGCGAAGCCGGGGAGGTCGTCCCTGATGGCCTCAAACTGGCCGCCGCGCTGCTGCTCATTATCCTGTCGGTTCGGCCCTTGGCGGAACAGCTCAAACAGCGGCTGAGGAAAAGAGCTGGAGCAAGGGTCTTTGTCAGCGATTTTCCAGTGATACCACCGAATCTGCCACGGAATCAGCCCCCTGCCGGGGGACCGAAAAAGGAGCCTTCTCTTAGAATTAAATCCGAGGGGGAAAATGAACCCTTGAAGAAAAATTAATGGAAATTTAATCTTACCGAGCTAGGTAGGTTCCATCCGAAAACCTGCTATCCCGCAGACCCTGGGTAAGAGTGGCTCCCCTCCTTTTGGTCATGCTCGGACGAGCAAAAACATGGACACAGCTATGAACAAACATATCGGCATCTTGACCGCCGGCGGTGACAGCCCCGGATTGAATGCGGCGATTCGCGCCATCGGTAAATCCGCCATGGATACCGGGACGATGCACGTGGTCGGCTTCCGTGACGGTTTCCGCGGGCTGATGGAAAACCGGACCATGCGGCTGGACCGTGAGACCCTGTCATCGATACTCACCAGGGGGGGGACCATTCTCGGGACGAGCCGCGACAAGCCCCACCGGATGCCGGTGGGCGGTGAGGTGATGGATATGACCGAGGTGATCTGTGATAATTACCGCCGGCACAGCCTTGATGCCCTGGTCTGTATTGGCGGGGGTGGCACCCAGAAAAATGCCTACCGTCTGGCCCAGAAGGGTCTGAATATCCTTACCCTGCCGAAAACCATAGATAACGACGTGGCGATGACCGATGTCACCTTTGGTTTTCATACGGCAATGGAGATTGCCACCGAGGCGATCGACCGGCTCCACTCCACCGCCCACAGCCACCACCGGATCATCGTCGTCGAGGTGATGGGCCATAATGCCGGCTGGCTGGCGCTCGGTGCCGGAATGGCCGGCGGCGCCGATGTCATCCTCATCCCGGAGATCCCCTATTCACTGGAGGCGGTGGCCAAGGCGATCCGCAAGCGGCAGCAGCGGGGGACAAATTTCTCCATCGTCGCCGTCGCTGAAGGGGCGATGTGCATCGAAGGCCACAAGCGAATGATGAAGCTCAAAGAGCAACTTGCCAAGGCCCGGGAAAAATCTGACAGCAAAACCCAGAAAAAAATTGCCGCCGAACTGGCTGAACTTTCCATTCGGCGGGCCAACAATACCCTCAGCCTCAGCCAGGAACTGGAAATCGCCACCGGTCTTGAATCGCGGCTGACCATTCTGGGCCATTACCAGCGCGGTGGAACACCCTCAGCCGCTGACCGGGTCCTTGCCACAGTGTTGGGCAGCGCCTGTATCGACTATATCCGCCA
>JAZBOD010000577.1:0-2549 GCA_036350955.1 Desulforhopalus sp.
ATCAATGCCTTAAATTCACCGGAGGTCTGATTGTATATGATTTTTTCATCCCGTAACCGTTCACCAGCATTTTTATTTTCCCTGAAAAAAGCGTGCGTTCATGCGAAGAGTCTGTTACATGATTCTTCATGGACACGATTCTCACCTACCGCAAAAGGGTCATTACCCAGAACGATATTTCTTTCATCAGCCAGGTCATCCAAGACCACTGGAATGCCGGCCGCACCGTCATATCGCGCAAGCTGTGCGAGGCTTGGGACTGGCGGCAGACCAATGGCCACCTCAAGGATGGCGTCTGCCGAGCACTCCTGCTGAGGCTTGAACAGCAAGGGCTTATCACCTTGCCGCCGCGACTTCTCTACATCAACCAGACACGCACTGGTAAGACCAGCCCTGCGACTTTCAATTTCAGCCCGGAGCCTATCACCGCTACCGTTCGAGAACTTGCTCCCATCGAACTGAAGCAGGTCCGCAGGACGCCCGAGGAGAAGCTGTTCAACAACCTGATCCGGCAATACCATTACCTCGGCTATACACAACCGGTCGGCGAGCATCTCAAGTATCTGGTCTACGCCGGCGGCAGGGTGGTGGCCTGCCTCGCCTTCGCTTCGGCACCCTATGCGCTCGACTGCCGCGACACCTTTATCGGCTGGTCGTCTGAGGCCAGAGAACGTAACCGCCACCTGCTGGCCTACAACACACGGTTTCTTATTCTGCCCTGGGTACAGGTCCCACATCTTGCCTCCCACCTGCTCGGCCGTATCGCCAGAACCATCTCGGCGGATTGGCAGAATCTATACTGCCATCCAATCCTCTGGCTGGAAACTTTTGTCGACACCGAACGCTTTGCCGGCACCTGTTACCGTGCCGCCAACTGGACTGCGCTCGGAGTGACCTCCGGTCGCGGCAAGTACAACAAGACCCACAAGCAACAGACCTCCATCAAAGCCATGTACGGCTACCCCCTGTGTCGCGATTTCCGCCGGAGGCTTTGCCATGGATAGACAGGAAGCCGAACGTATCTACGAGGCCGGCAAGGAGGCGGTCATCGAACAACTCTTGTCCTTTGTCGCCCATATCCGTAAGCTCGAACAGAGCGTTGCCCGCCTGTCCAGAAATTCTTCTAACTCCTCTCGCCCACCTTCTTCTGATCCACCCGGCATGAAAAAGGCGAAAAACAACACAAAGAGCATACGCAAACAGGGTGGTCAGCCCGGCCACAAGGGCAAAAACCGGAAACTCTTGTCGTCCGAAGAAATGGATAAAATTCATGAAATCTATCCAGAGCGTTGCCAATATTGCCAAAGCCCTTTTTCAGAAACCCTTATCAACCCTTTCGCCAAGCCGGTACGGCACCAGGTTTTTGATCTGCCAATGTTCGTCCCTTTCAAAGAAGAGTATCGCTGCCACTCGTTACGTTGTCAGTGTGGACACAGCACTGCCGCCTCATTACCCGAACATGTGGCCCAATCAAATTTCGGCCCGCGAACCCACGCAGCCATCGCCTATCTCGCCTCAGTGCATCGCATCACCCGCAGGGGGATTGCTGAGATCATGCAATCGCTCTTTGGTATCACCATCTCCACAGGAGCCGTCTGCAATGCTGCCGAACGGGTCTCCACGGCCTGTTTACCGGTGGTCGGAGCAATCAAAAGGTATGTCGCTTCCGCCCTGACCCTGAACATTGACGAAACCGGCTGGAAATACCAAGGCAAAAGTCGCTTTCTCTGGGCTTTTGTCGCGCCAGGGGCCGTCCTCTTTCAGGTATCTCCCAGTCGCGGTGCCAAAGTCCTCCGAGAAGTGCTCGGCGATTCCTTCGCCGGGGTCATCACCAGCGACGATCATTCGGCCTATGCAAGCTACCACAAAAACGGCCGCCGCCAACTCTGCTGGGCACATATCATCCGTAAACTCAAAGCTCTCGAGGAAGATCGGTCAAGCCCTCATGCATATAGCTTTGCCAGGAACATGCGGAGCGAAATCCAGGCAGTATTCTCCCTCTGGCATGCTTTCTTGGCCTCCGGCGAATCCAGTTCCAGGGCACAATTGGTCCTCGATACTCTGCCTATGCGGGAACGGATGCACGATTTCTGCGTCATTTTCCGCTACAGTCCCGACCCAAGAGTACAGACTCGAACCAGACGACTGCTTGACAACTGGCAGCACCTTTTCACCTTTCTCGAACATGATGGCGTCCAACCCACCAACAATAGCGCCGAACGGGCCATCAGACCTGCCGTGCAATGGCGGAAAATCTGTTTCGGGTCTCAGTCGCAAATCGGCGAGCACTTTACCGGGCGCTTGTTGACTGTCGTCAGAACCTGCCACCTTAATAGAATCAATGCCTTCGATTTTCTGACGAGGCTTGTCAACACCTCCTTCTCTGCTAAACAGCACCTACCTCGCTTGCCCTTGTCTTTGCCGTTTTAATTCCTTTAGCCACGCCCCACTTGGACAACATCGAAATATTTCCATTTATCCCGGTGAACGATTACGGGGAGTGCGCGAGAAAATACCCGACCTTTAGCCGGGCTCCGGACGAAAAGCAG
>JAZBOD010000578.1:0-2110 GCA_036350955.1 Desulforhopalus sp.
AAAGGTAAAGCGGGGGTAAAACTGCAGCAGATCACGGCCGACACAGGCGAGAAACAGGCCGAGAAAGCCGGCAATCCACCCTTTAATCACCAAATCGGGAGCGGTCAGCGTCCCGGAGATGAGGATGCCGAAAAAGGCCAGCAGGAAGAATTCAAACGAAGTGAACTGCAGGGCGAACCGGGAAATAATCGGCGAGATGCTCACCAGAAAGAGCATGCTGATCATCGTTCCGATTGCCGAGGAGGTGGTGGTCAAACCAATCGCCCGGCCGCCCTCACCCTTGCAGGCCAGCGGGTAGCCGTCAAGGGCGGTGGCTGCCGCGGCGGCGGTCCCGGGGATATTAATCAGTATCGACGAATAGGAACCACCATAGGTTCCGCCGACATAGATGGCCAGCAGGCAGACCATTGCCATCCCGGTGTCCATGCTGTAGGTGAGCGCAGTGAGCAGCGCCACCCCAAGGGTCGAGGTCAGACCCGGCATCGCCCCGAAGAGAATACCCAGAAAAACCGAACTAAAAAGGACCACCATGATCAGGGGATCAAAAACCATCCCGCCGATGATCTGAAAAAAAGTGGCAAGGCGCTCGAGAAGGTCCATAGCCTGATCTGCCTCACTTTACGGCATAGCGAAGGGTGTCGAGAAATTGGACGACCAGCCCTTCATGGGGCATCGGTACCAACAAAAAATACTTGAAAATGATGCCGACAGTAAACGGGACCAGAAGAGCCATAAAGAGGGTGAGCCAGTATCTGCGGCGCAGGTCTTCACGCTGCCTGGTACTTTGAAAGAGATAACCGGCAAGCACCACGATCAGGCCAATGGTCAGCCAGTCACCCGGGTGATCAACTGTTGCGGAGATCAGCTGCTCGGCTCCACTGACAAAAAACAGGACCAGCAGCAGGCCACCTCCCAGAGAAAAGCGGAACAGACGGACAAAGCCGCTCTCGCTGCTGCAGTAAAACTGGGCAAAAAGCAGCAGGAGAAAGAGCACCGCGCCGGCAAAAAAATCGACCCGGGGCACCATGAGAAAAACCAGGAGCAACAGAGCATAAACCACCGCAAAAAACCGGCAGGTGGCCGGTTCCCGCAAAAAAACGGCCAGGCTGCCCTGGCGCCAGGCCCGCAGCATCTCCTCGACCCCTTCCCGGCCAATGCTGCGCAGACCGATGACAAAGAGGGCCGCGCCAAGAAAAATCAGCATCGCCCCGACAAAAAGGGGAAACAGCGCCGGCGAGACAAACCAGACGTTCTGTACCCCTCCCCAGGAATCTTTCATCGGCATGCGTATTGCCTGGCTGACGATAAAAAGACCAAGGCCAACGATGGAAAGACCAGAAATCAAATCAGATTTTCTGAGAATATCTTTTTCCAGCATGGTCGTCTCTATCCCTTTTTCCAGTCAGAGGAGCCTTTTGCAAAGCTAAGATTTTCGTTCAAAATCAAGGCATGCGAATAATTTTACCACAGGCATATCATCGATATTCCGAGGATAAAATTTTGCGCGTAACGGCGAGTTTGGGCGAAAAGATCGTTTTGCAAATGGCTCAGAAAAGAGACGGACCTCAGATGGTCAACTCAGCACTGAGGTCCGATCATTTTCCGGCTGCCTGATAAAGCTGCAGCCGCCCGCGTCCTAGCCAGATGGAATACGAGGATCTTTCGCCTGGCCGCGGTTTTAGTTTACGGTCGAGGAATACCCAGGGTCTCAGGGCTTACCTTGGCCGCCTCGAGTTCCCACAGGGTCCAGGCAAAATTGGATTCAAGAGCACTGAACACCGCTCTCGCCTCCTCACCGGTTTTGCCCGAGAGCAAATAGTAGTTCTCTTTTGCCCAGGTTTTCACCTTATCGGTTGCCATTGCCTTGTTAAAGGCGTCAACCAGTACCGCCTTGGCCTCGGCCGGGGTGTCGGCAGGGACGGCAAAACCGATCGACTGGGAGATCGGCAGATATTTTGACAGCCCGGGGTAGGCGGTAAAGGCAGACGGGATGGTGCCAAGCCCTTCCACCTCGAAATCCTCGGGGATGAGCATCGCCAATGCCCGCAGTTTCCCGCCCCGCAACAGCTGCTGTTGCTCCGCCAGAGAGGTGACTACCACACTGACCTCA
>JAZBOD010000579.1:0-3285 GCA_036350955.1 Desulforhopalus sp.
AAAAAGTTTGCCTATCTTGCTCAGTGGCCCCTGGCGGATAAGGAAGCCGCTATTCTCTCTGAGGCTGTGCGGGCCATGGGGCTTTCTCTGCGGGTCGAACTTGCCGAGAAACTGCGTGAGGAAGTCAGCACCCGCCTTGCCGAGCGGAGCAGAATGGGTTTTGACGAACTTATCCTCCGGCTGGCCAGCGTCCTTGCTGATTCCGGGGGGGATGCGCTGCGCCAGGTGGTCGGTAAGCGTTTTCGGGTCGCTTTGATCGACGAATTTCAAGATACCGACAGCAGTCAATGGCGGATCGTCTCCACCCTCTTTGCTGCTCCAGGCCATCATCTCTATCTGATCGGCGATCCGAAACAGGCGATCTATGGTTTCCGCGGGGCTGATATCCACTCCTACTTTGCTGCCCGGCAGCACGCCACCCGGCTGCTGACCCTCGGCCGCAATTACCGTTCCCACCCTGCACTGGTAAGCGAGGTTAACCGGCTCTTTTTATCCCGCCCTGAGCCCTTTGGCTATGATGAGGCGATTCTTGCCTACCGTCCGGTTGAGGCGGCAAAAAGTGCCGATGAAGGTGATCTTCGTTGCCAGGGAAGGTCACTTGCGGCAATGGTCTACTGCCAGCTCTCCCCCGGCGATGATAGTCCCGGAGGTCGGTGGGGATCCGGCCGGGCGGCTGAACGCTTCTGTCAATTTACCGTAGCGGAGATCATTACCCTGCTGAGTTCCCGGAGCAGGGTTCAGCTCTGTGATGAGACCGGGGAACGGCCACTCGCCCCGCGGGATATTGCCATTCTGGTGCGTAGCCATCGTCAGGCGGAGATCTACCGTCAGGCGCTTGCCGAAGCCGGTGTCCCGGTCGTGGTTGCCAGCCGGCAATCGGTCTACCGTTCCACCGAATCCCACGAACTCATCCAGCTCATAGAGGCAATTCTCGCCCCCGGCGACGGCGGGCGCCTGCGGGTCGCCCTGACCATGAGCTGGTTTGGTTTCAGTGGGAACGATCTGCGCGCCCTTTTTCAGAACCAGCAGGCATTCAGTCAGGTCCATGACCGGTTTGTCGAGTATCTTCACCTGTGGCGGGAGCAGGGCTTTCTGGTGATGATGCACCGACTGTTGGAGAGGGAAGGGGTGTTGCTCAACCTTGCCGGCAGGCCCTTTGCCGAACGAAAGATCGTCAATATCCATCACCTGCTCGAACTGGTCCAGGAAAAGGATCAGACCGAGGGCCTTGGCGGGGCATCGACTTTGCAATGGCTCAATCAGATGGCTCTCGGGGTGGGACCAGCAGAGGGAGAAAGCGAACTGCTGCTCGAAAGTGATGGGCAGGCGGTGCGCATCGTCACCATGCACGGGGCAAAAGGACTTGAGTACCCGGTGGTTTTTTGTCCCGACCTCTGGTATCGCCACGACCGGAGTGCCAGAGAGTTGCATCAGCTGCGCAGCCGTGAAGGGGACCGTGCCGTGGTCGACCTCGGCTCCCCCCGGTTTGCTGAGAGAAGCAGGGCGGTAGCGGCGGAGGAAGATGCCGAGGAGCTTCGCCTGCTCTATGTCGCCTTGACCCGGGCCAGACTCCGCTGTTACGTGATGTGGGCCGACGTCAAAGGCCATGGTCTATTGCTGGAGTCCTTCCGCTCCGCCCTTGGCTATCTGCTTTTTCCAGAGGGTGCTGTCGGCCAGGAGCTGCAAAACTGCCGATTTGCCGAGATAGCGCAAAACAGTGGGGTGAGCCATCGACTGCTGCCGGTTGAGGCAGAGGCACCAATCAGCTACCAGGCCGACGAGAAGGTGGAACACCTCGAGCATTGTCAGCCTTCTTCCCGCTCCCTGCACAGTGACTGGCAGGTGACCAGCTTTTCCGCCCTGGCCATGCTCGGTGATCATGAGGAGACGGTCATTGCCGCGCCGGGCAGAGGGAGCTCTTCAGTGGCCTTGCCCGCTGGAGCAGCATTTGGTAATCTCATCCATGCCCTCTTTGAGTCGGTCGCTTTTCCTGCCTTGGCCGACGGGAGCGATTATCACGATGTTTTTCGCAACCTTTGCCGGCGCTACGGGGTTGACGCTGATTACCATGAGGTCCGGCGGCTTTTGGCAACGGTGGTGACCACCCCTTTGAAAACATGGCCGGAAGGCGATTCGCCATCGGGCTTTACCCTGGCAGCCTTACCCCCAGGCCAGTGTCTCAAGGAGATGCCGTACTCCCTGAGGCTCGGGGCATTTGACACCGACCGGGTTAATGCCATCCTCCGTGACGATCCGACCGTCACCCCTTTGTCCTGGCGGACCATCCGCGGCTATCTGAGCGGTATCGTCGATCTGGTCTGCGTCTTTGACGGCCGATACTATATCCTCGACTACAAGACCAATTTTCTTGGGGCGGCGATGGGCGACTACGCCCCGGAAAAATTATTGGCCGCGATGCGGGAACACAACTACGGACTGCAGTACTGGCTCTACAGCCTCGCTCTCCAGCGTCATCTGCAGAACATCCTCGTCGATTTTGACCCCTGTCGTAGTTTCGGCGGAGTTGTCTATCTCTTTGTTCGGGGAATCTCCCCGCAGTTACCCGGCAATGGCATCTATTTCTGTCGGCCTTCTCCGGAAAAACTGGCAGCTCTCGATCAACTGATGACCGGTACCGGCGATGGTTGACAGCGAAGGAAGGAGACTCAGCCGGCAGTTCGCCGCTTTTCTGGCCGGCAGGAGCGGCTTGGAGGGAGCCGATAGAGCAGCTTTTACCGAGCTGGTAGCCTCTCTGGTCCATGCTTTTGACGGGGGGCACAGCTGCCTGCAGGTCGATGCCCCGGCTAGACGGCTGCTGTTGCAGAGCAGTCTGGTCTCTGAGGCGGACAACACTCCTCTGGTGCTGCGGGACGACCGACTCTACCTGCACCGTTTCGCCACCTACGAAATGCGGCTGGCTGCAGGGCTTCAGGCGCTAGCCGGACTCTGGAGCCCTCTGCCGGTCAGTCTGCCGCAATGGCTCGAAAACACCGATCCGCAACAGCGCAGGGCCCTGCGGCTCGCACTGGAACGGCCCCTGGCAATTATCTGTGGCGGGCCTGGCACCGGGAAGACCACTACCGTAGCGAAAATCCTCGTCCTGCTCGCCCTGACTCTGCCGGGTAAGCCGGCAATGGTCCTTGCCGCACCGACCGGCAAGGCCGCCCAGCGGCTTGGCGAGGCGATCGCCTCCGGTCTTGCCGCGCTCCATCTCGAAGAGGCGATCCGGGAACGGATTCCGGTCGTTGCCCAAACCATCCATCGCCTTCTCGGAGTTCGCCGTTT
>JAZBOD010000580.1:0-4494 GCA_036350955.1 Desulforhopalus sp.
GTCGCCTTCAAAAATAGTCAGCGCCTCTTCAAGATGCGATCTTTTCAAGCCGTTTTGGTAATAGTGCTCGGTGGCGCTGTTAAAGGTCGCCGCCGCCGTTTGCCGTGCGGTCCGGCTGCCGCCGGATCCGCTGACGGCGGCGACAATTCTTGCCGAGGCACTGGCCGCCGGGTCAGCGAGCCGGAGGCGCAGTGAACGGATCGTCTCCCTGAGACCGAGTTGTTCGATCAGGGCGGCAGCATCGCTTTCGATGAGGTGGAGCAGGGCGAGACGGTAGTCGTTCAGACCCACCCGGATATAGCCTTTGTATCGGCGGCTGTTCCGTTGAGCCCCGACCCCGGTGAGGATGCGGCGGAGAAAGCGGTTGCCGGTGTCGGCGCGGACGAAAAAGGTCGGAATGCCTATGGCACAGGCAAAAAAGATCTGCCGCCGCTCGCTTTCGATTGAGGGCCGGTCAGGAATGTCATGGTGGCGTACCTTCCCGTCGAGGAGATAAGCAAAGGCGAGCGCGGTGACCAGATTCTGCAAGGCAACCGCCTCGGCGAGATCGCTGGTTAAACTGGGGAACAGCGAGTAGCTTCGGCCCTCGAATCCAGCATAGCCGGCGGAGGAAAACAATCTCTGCCGGTACGGCAGATAGATGGCCATTCGTGGGTCAAAAACCCCCATCTCGGCCAGCTCTTCCTTGAGCCGCTCCTGATTGCCGGGCATACCGTTCAAGGCGGGAGAGCTTTCTGTGGAGAGCAGGGTTACCAGATAGTCGATCAGGCGGAAATCGGGCACCAGATCACCGCGCAGGCGGAGCAGGGTGGCGAGAGGTCGGTCAAGCCATGGAGGGCCAAAAGGGGTGAGGGGATGGCTGAGAAAACCGATATCCGCCTTTTTTCGCCAGCGCCGCCAGAGCATCCGGAGGTGGGTGTAGTCAAGTTCATGGGGCAGGAAACCGAGCACCTTTTCCGGGTGAAAATCGGCAAAATCGAGACGGTAGGGGGCGGCACTGTAGGTGTCGACGAAAAGCGGCAGGAAATGCTCGACAATCTTGATAACCAGGTCGCCGCAGTATTTTTCCACCGCTTCAGTGTAGAGGGATTCCCGGTTGCCGGCCAGGGTTGAGAGGATCTGGCTGCCGAGAGAGACATGGGTACCGTTGTTGGCCAGGCAGGTGTTCGAGGTGTTGGGCAGGACCACCAGGTTATTGGTAATGATTCCGGCATCTTTTAATTTGGCGATGGTATTGAGCTGGCTGCGGGAGAGGGTTTTGTGGCAGAGCTCCATATAACGGTGCTTTTCTTCGCCCCGGTCCCAGCCGGAGAGACAGGGACTCATAAACAGATGCCGGTAAAAACCGTCCGGCACGAAATCGTTGAGCTGTTTCTGGCGGAGGGGTGCGTGGGGGGCGCTGTAGACCATGCATCTCTGGCCTGATTCGATCAGGCCGAAATTGTGGTTGGCATACTGCGCCAGCAGTTGGACAAACAGCAGGGTCCGGGTCGCTTCGGCCGCTGCCAGTTCGCCGATCTGCCCGGTGGCGGCGGAGCGTATCGAAAAGCTCAAAACCTCCGGTGAGGTGTTATCACTGATAAAGTGGTCAAGCAATTCGCGGCCGGTGCGGATCAGCACCGGCGACAGACCGTCATCGCCGCTGATCAGGTTTGCCAGAGAGAGTTTGAGCAGGTAGCTGATCGGCAACCGCAGCTGCTGCTGGCCACGATGGATACAGCGAAAGCGTTGGGCATCGCCCCTGAGACGGCTTGCCGGATGCCCCTTGTCGGCGAGCAGATCCCGGGAGAAAAGCTTGCGGGACCAACTGGTCAGCCGGTATTCGGGGAAGCGGACCCAGCTATTCTCCCAGACTTTGTTCCGGTTACCGTAGAGGAATTGGCGCAGAGAGTTGAGGCAGGTGGCGGGCAGGTCACCCTGGGAGGTA
The DNA here is from genome assembly GCA_036350955.1 of Desulforhopalus sp. Classification (GTDB taxonomy): domain Bacteria; phylum Desulfobacterota; class Desulfobulbia; order Desulfobulbales; family Desulfocapsaceae; genus Desulforhopalus_A. Next base: position 1,928 of record JAZBOD010000580.1, read on the forward strand.
CGTTTGATGACATTGTTAAAAAAACTTGAGGCGCGGATGGTTATTGGCAGATCAACATCGCGATGTTCCCCCTGAACCGCAACCTGAAGCTCAAACTCCATCCCGGCGGTGCTGTCTCCACCACCGAAGGGTTGCAGATTGCGGACAGCCATCGCAGCGCAGAACAGGCCAAGATCGGCTTGATAATCGCCGGAGACCGGCAGAGCGGAGGGGTTGGTGTTCATAACCCTCTATTTAAGTCCATCGATGTTAAAGCCCTGCTAAAAGTGAATCAGGAAACGGTTATAGCCAAGGAGGGTCAATCCGGGCCAAGGGGGGATTCCTGCAGGGCAAGATGAGCCAAAAACTGTCGACTGCAGACCTCCCAGGAATGGCGCTGGGCATATTGCCGGCAGGATTCCGGTGCAACCTTGAGAGCCTGGAGGGCAGCGTGGCGCAGGTCTTCGTCCAGCCATCCGTTGACCCCGTTGACCACCGAAGCCAGCGGCCCGTCCACCGGGTAGGCCGCCACCGGTACTCCGGCGGCCATCGCCTCGAGCATCACCACGCCGAAGGTGTCGGTCCGACTAGGGAAAACAAAGAGATCGGCGGCGCCAATCAGGGCAGCCAGCTCAGGGCCGGTCTGGTAACCGGTAAAGCGGACATCGGGATAGGCACGGCTCAGTTCAGCCCGTGCCGGCCCGTCGCCGACCACATATTTGGTGCCGGGGATATCGAGCTGCAGGAAGGCCTCGATATTTTTTTCCACCGCGACCCGGCCAACCGAAATGAGGATCGGCCGAGGTTCACCCGGCAGACCTTTGGCTGTCGGTTTGAACAGGGTGGTGTCCACTCCCCGCGACCAGAGAACTGTTTCACCAAAGCCCCGCCTGGCCAGTTCTTTTTGCAGGGCTGTGGTGGCAACCATGGTCCGCATAGCTTTTCGGTGGAAACGGCGGAGCAGCCGGTAGCTCAAGGGCAGGGGGATCGGCCAGCGCAGCCGAAGATATTCCGGGAAACGGGTGTGGTATGAGGAGGTAAAGGGAAAACGGTAGTCGCCGCACACCGCCCGGGCCGCCCAGCCTAGGGGACCTTCGGTGGCAATATGCACCGCATGGGGGGCAAAGGCCAGCAGCGGCTTGGCCAACTGCCGGCGGCCGGCCAGGGCCAGGCGAATTTCGGGGTAGCTCGGGCAGGGGATTGACCGGAAACCCGAGGGGCTGAACGTCTCAACCCGAAAACCGAGATGCTGAAGATTTTTGACGGTATGGCCGAGGGTGGTGACGACACCGTTAATTTGTGGGTGCCAGGCATCGGTCACCAAGGCGATTCTTTTCATGTTCGCTGGTGTGGAGCACCTCAGTGCCAAGAGTTTCCGTCGCCCAGTCGATGATTCCGATGGTCCCAAGGTGATTTTCGGCAAGAGCAGTGCAGCTTTCCACCCAGTCGCCGGCGTTGCCGTAGAGAAAATCGCCGATGGTGTGCAGCGACGCGTGGTGAATGTGGCCGCAAATGACCCCATCAACCCGATTTTTGATCACTTCTGCACCGAGGACGGTTTCAAAGCTGCCGATGTAATTCACCGCCATTTTGCAACGGTGCTTGATTTGGGCAGAGAGGGAGGTGGTCGATTTCCCGCGAAATCGGCGACGAAGGGCGTTATAGGGATGGTTGAGATTGAGGAGAAATTCGTAAAGCAGCGAGCCGATGTGGGCAAGAAACTTGCCTTTCTGGACGATCGGGTCGAATCTGTCGCCATGCAGAACCAGATAACGTCCGCCATCCGCCGTTTCATGGATGATTTCATCGCAGATACTGATCCCGTTGATGCTCGTGCCGCAGTACCGCCGAAACTGGGCGTCGTGGTTGCCGGGCAGATAGACCACCCGGGTGCCGGAGGCGATTTTTTCGAGGATGACCGCAATAATCCGGTCGTTGATCTCCGGCCAGTGCCAGGCCTTGCCTAACTGCCAGAGGTCGAAAATATCGCCGACGAGGTAGAGGTTGTCCGAATCGGTTTTCTTGAGAAACTGGAAAAGTTCTTCGCTCTTTGCGTGCTTTCCGCCGAGATGGGTATCGGAAATCCACAGGGTCCGATAATGTTCCTGCATGGCTCCTCCTCTATTGTGGTCCGCGGTTGAGCCAAAGGTAGAGGATAACTGTTACATTGCTATCAGTATGTGATTATAAAAGAGTTATTCTTGTTGCCGCTAATTGACTGTTCTTCGCGATCATGCTCTAGAGAAGCAACTCACGGAAAACTCCTTGTCGGCGGATCTTGGCCGGGGAGGGGGTGTCACAAGGTGCTGTCCTTCTGCCGAGCTACTCTAGGGGGTTTGTGGAAAAGGAGTTGGTGATGTATGCTTTTTCAGACTGTTATGCCCTCCTGGGCCGAAGACCATGATTATCCTCGGCCTGCTGTGGATCGCCTGGTGCGCGATGCATTCGCTGCTGATCAGCACCGTTTTTCTTGACCTGCTGGAACGGCACGCCCACTGGCTGCTCCGCTATCATCGCCTGCTCTTTAACGGGGTATCCCTGATTACCATCCTCCCGTTGGTCCTCTTGACCCGGCAGGTCGCCCCGGA
>JAZBOD010000581.1:0-7200 GCA_036350955.1 Desulforhopalus sp.
CCATCAGCGGTTGAAAGTACACCCAAACAGCTCAAGCTCCAAACCTTGGCTCAGGCAGGCGACAAAGGTTTTTCTCCATCATTGAACTCAACAAAGTAAAGATACGCCTCTTGTAAAGAAACACGACACTAGGCCGGGCGTGACACAATAATGTCGCTCTTTAGTGTCGCACATCAATATCAAAGAGTAAGGTGTGCATTTGGCGCTATTGTTGAAAAGTGTCATCAACCAAAGGCAGTCAATGCACATGGGGTAAAAGGCGAAATCAGCGGACATGCAGATAAGGTTCAGAAAATCAAACAGAACGGCGTTCCAGCCTTTGCCGTCATCCCTTATGAGGACGACCTCGCCCTGACCGTGCAGGGCGATGCCGACGAGGCGACCATTCCTCCCGAAGCTGTCGGCCTGGCCATAAAAACGGACTCTCCCGAAAGGGCTTTTCTGGTTATGTGTTACTCCGAGTGATTCTTTCTGTTCGTGCCTGTCCATAAACATCAATCGCCGGTCTTTCGGGATTTCCCGTTATTGCAACATTGTTCTCACTCTGGCGGGTATCGCCATACCCCCAAGACAGGCAGCTCGACATGGACCCGACATCGGTCCGACACTGGGCGACCTCCACCCAATTTACCCTGATGTCCAGTTTCCTCCTTCACTGCTTGGGCGATATATGAGAGGCAAATCAACCAAAAAGGTTTCTCTCAACCCAGACAAAGGAGGCTCACATGCCAATCACGACGCTCATCAGGATCTTTTTCCCCTCGGTTCTTGCTCTGGTCTTTTTTTCCTCGGCCTTTGCCGCAGACTGTTCTGGTTCATGGCAGGTTCTGCCCGGGTATTCCCCGGGGACCGGCGGGGCCTGTGCCGTGCTTGGTCTGAACACCCATCAGCCAACCTGCCAACCTGGACAGCGCCTGGCCACGCTGTGCGATGATGCCTCAGGTGGGCGATACCGTATCTGCCAGAGTTCAATTGCCTGTACGCCGCAAAAGTACGGCAAAGCACAACACCAACGATACAGAGACTTCAGGCAGGAAGAGAGAGGGCAGAGGTGGGATGCCGATGGCCGAGGTTTGGGCAGATCACCTCATTGGTCAGAGCGTCACGAACCGAGGAAACCACGCCGAGATAACTCTCGCCAGCCAGCCCTTTCCTGCACCCACTGGGACTATAGTGCCAATCGCCCCTGTCCTCCGGGAATGGTCAATCTCGACTGCCGCAGTGGCTGCGCCAGCAGGAAATATTGATCATGATATTCTGGTGGGCTGGACCACTGACTGCCGTCTGCAGAGGGGCAGTCAGGTTAGGCCAAACCCACCAGGATAGGCAAAAACCAAGGAAGGCATCTGCCGAAGAGGCAGACTGCTGATCTGCTCACCTGAGCAGGAAAGACCTTTGCATTGGCCCAAATTGCCGAGCAAGCCGTGGTCGGTTTCACCGTACACCAGATCAATCAGCTCACGGCAAAGAATTCTGTCGAATCCCTGCAAACGGCAATTTAGTTTAATTATTCAATTAAACACTTGACAGTGTCGTCCCGGCATTTTATGATTTTTTCAAAACTCTTTTCCGCCTTTCTCGGCAACTCATCGAAAAAGCAGTCTTTTACAACAAAAACCATTCTCTGCAGGGAAGAATATGTTGCACAAGTTTCTTTTGTATATTGCGGTCATGCTGCTGGTCGGCTGTTCAGGAGATCAGGATAGGGAAGTTGGCCGGATCGGCCAGGTCGGCGCCGCCGGCCATCAACTCATCTTTTTCCTTGATCCGGGTGGTCGGCCATGTCAGATGCAGGACCAGATCCTCCAAAACCTGGCAGGCGACTTGAAAAACCGGGTAGATCTTCGCTACGTGCAGACCACGGTGGCTGAGGATCGGCGGGTCTTCTATAAATACGGCATCCGTGCTTTGCCCACCCTGGTGCTGGCCGATGCCTCCGGCAGTGAGGTCGGCCGGTTGCCTCCGGGGGTAAAGGGTGCTGAAGATATCCGCAAACTGCTCAACACCATCCCCGGTTCGTGAGGTGAACCATGGCCCCCCTTGATCTGACCCTGGCTTCGCTGCTCATGGCCCTGTTGGCCGGCCTGGCGAGCATCGCCTCCCCCTGCGTCCTGCCAGTGGTGCCGATTATCGTCACTGGCACGAGGGACGATCATCGGCACCGGCCCCTGCTCATTGTCCTGGGTCTGAGTGCGACCTTTATCGCCATGGGGGTGATTACCGCGATCTTTGGCGGGGTGGTGGCCGGAGTCATGCCCCTGGTGGAAAAAGGGGCGGCACTGCTGGTCATGGTTTTTGGCGCCCTGATGCTGTTCGATATTAATCTCTTTAAAAGGTTCAATTTCTTTCATCGTCTGCAGAGCACCAGCAAAGGGCGCTGGTCCGGGCTGGTCCTTGGCTTGACCCTCGGCCTGGTCTGGATCCCCTGTGTCGGGCCGATCCTCTCCGGAGTCCTTGCTCTGGTCGCCACCCAGGGCCAGGTGCTGGGCGGTATGCTTCTGCTTTTTGCTTACTCCCTGGGCTTTGCCATCCCCATGCTGATGGCCGGCTATGCCACCCAGGCCTTTCGCCAGAACATCCGTTTATTCAGTGCCCACCCCCTTGCCGTACGGCTGGTCAGCGGCCTGCTGCTCATCGCCTTTGGGTTCTTCATGCTGACCAACGGCATGCTTGGTATGACCAACTTCCTCTAACTGCTGCCTGCTTTGGGCCGGATCACCCTGCCCACGCCTCTTCCGCCTCTGGCATCCAGCTGTCAGATTTGCCTGTACCAGGAAAGCTTTCCACTCTGTCTCCAGATAAGGGAGTTTTCCTTTGTCGATTGACCGAGGTTCACCGGTTCCGTCAGGCCGGGGAACAATGGACAAGAAGGTGGTATTGTCATTATCCATGCCGCGGCGGTCCATGGTTATCTGAGAAGGGTGCTGGTATGCCACGGGAATGTGGTGAACAGTTCCACGCAGTTTGTCTGCTACATGGGAATAAACGAGTTCTATGTCCATCTCAATATCCTTCCTCTGTTTCATGTTGACGGCCTTTTTCTGACGCAAAGTGTCTTCCATGCGGGGGTGGGGGGAGTCAACGTCAATGTGTCCAAGGTCGATGGCTTGGAGGTCTGCAGCTCCACACATCCTTGTACAATAGATAATAACCCTGATATCGCATGGCACTTGATCCGGGTTCAGAAATGGGTTATTTGTATGTGCAACTAAGGAACTGCCATGGCGTGTACGAACAAAAATCCCCTTGAGTGCTGTCTTTTTTTTACGGCCAACTCCCTTGCCCGTGACATAACCCGGATGGGTGAGAAGGAGTTTGCCGGTATTGGCATGACACCGTCCTACGCCTTTCTGATGACCCTTGCCGTAGGTGCCCCTGGAATTTCGCAAAAGGAAATTTCACTGCAGATGAACATGGCGCCATCGACTGTCTCGCGCTTCATAGAAGCACTGGAAAAAAGAGGGCTCCTGCAAAAGGAGGTTCAGGGGCGTGTGACACTGATTTACCCGACGGAAAAAGGCGAGCAGCTCAGCAGGGAAATTCAGAAAGCCTGGAAAAACCTGCATGAGCGTTACAGCAGAGTCCTTGGCAGAGAAAACGGCGACGAATTGACCCGTCTGTGCCTTGAGGCAAGCAGGAAAATACAACAGGAATAAGTGTCAAAAGTCATGGCATGATGTTTGTATGCACAACTAATTTTTTGAAAGGAGAAATTATGAATCGTATGGCCTTAGGTGGGAAAAACGCCCTCTATCCCTCACTGACCACCATTGTTGGCGCCGAGGTTGATAACAAAATTAACTGGATAACCATCGCCCATGTCGGCATCATGAATCATCCCTATGGTGAAGTGCCGCAGTATCTGTCAATTGGCCTTCACTCGTCGCATTACACCAATAGAGGAATTCACGAGCATAAGGAGTTCAGTATCAACATCCCTTCTCAGGCAATGCGCGAAATCACTGATTATGCCGGGCTGGTCTCCGGTGAAAAAGTCGACAAGAGCAATCTTTTCCCGGTTACGCGCGGCAACCTCGCCCACGCGCCAATGATAGCGAACTGCCCGGTATCAATGGAGCTGAAGCTTCATCAAACTGTAATCCTCGGACACCATGAAGTGTTCATTGGTGAGATCGTCAACACCTGGGTGGACGAGGCATGCCTGACCGATGGCAAACCAGATCTCGGCAAAATCGATCCTCTGCTCTTTGATTTCATGATGATCGACTACTGGTCGCTCGGCAAGCGGACGGGGAAACCGTGGAGGGACGGTAAATCGTTAAAAGGAAAATGACTACAACACGAGGATAACACTATGGACATAATGCTGGTATACTGGCGCATCCTGGGAGACAAAGAGCTGCCATGCAGTGATGCACCATACGGTGCTGCAGGCACAGCAGATGACCGGACATGAGGTCGAGTTGAGTGGTTTGCGGGCAATGAGTTTTTACCAGGTTTCCGATCGGCGAAATTTTACCGTGAGCAAAGCGGGTACGCAGAATCCAGCAAGAAGAGGTCATTGAAGTCGGTCGCCATAAGGACGGAAAACACCAGAATCAGGAGAAACGGAATGGATGCAGTCGCAATGCTGAAAGAGCGCAGGAGTGTACGGAAGTTCAAGAATGAAAAAGTTGATCGAGAACTGATGAAGGAGATCATCGAGCTCAGCCGCTGGGCGCCTTCATGGGCAAATTATCAGATTGCCAGATATACCCTGGTAGACGACGAGGCAACCCTGGCGAAGCTGGCCAATGACGGCGTAAAAGGCTTTGTTTACAACATGAAGACCATCCAGGCCGCCAAAGGGGTCGCCATCCTCAGTTACGTCAAGGGTAAAAGCGGCACGCTTGACCAGAAAAAGCTCGATATGATGAAAGAGGAACTGTCGCCGGCAAAAGCCGATGTATGGGAAATATTCGATGCGGGCATCGCCTGCCAGACCTTCTGTCTTGCTGCGCACGCCAAAGGGGTTGGCACCTGTATCTTTGGCGTGATTGATGAAAAATCGATAGCACAAATCGTTAACCTGCCTGCAGATGAGGCCGTAGCGGCTCTGATTGTTTATGGTTACGAGGATGGCCCCCATGCCAAACCGACACCGAGAAAAGAGGTTGAAGAAATAGTGCGGTTTATTTAATTATCAGATTGCCAGATATACCCAGGCAGACGACGAGGAAACCTTGGCGAAACAGGCATCTGTCAGACCAAAGCGGAATTACTACAAATAAGGTGTAGTTGCGTGGATGGGGGCTGCTTGTGACATTGCTTTTTTGGCATTCTCTAAAAAGCGACGTCTTATCATCTCTTCGGACTCTCTACCATCAGCGTGGTTACCTAAAATTCGTCCGGCATGTACGGCAACTTGTTTTTGGCACGCGTTGGTGTCTCCGCAGCCGTAACCAGCCGGCGCAGGTATTTGGTCATCTCCCGGTCCAATGGAAATTGGCCTGGCCAGTCTGGGATCTTTGCCTGGTTTTTTGTCAATTCCTCACCCGGCACGACCACCTGCAACCCGAAAGGGGTTTGCAGGCTGACCGCGCTATCTCCCGCCACCACATGAGAGCCATCCAACTTCAGGGCTGCGGTGCCGGAATTGGTGATCAACCTGCGGTTTGCCAGGCGTCCTTCCCGGGAGGGAACACAGACGCTGCGGCAAAAGCCGCACACGGTGTAATAGAACCAGTCGGGATCAAAAACCGCCTGGCGGTAGCCGTTGAAGCTGTTGGCAGCATCGTGCATCTGCGGGTCTCTCTTCTGCAGGCTGATGCACAGCCTGTCAAGCTCCAGCTTATCCTGGGGGAGGGAATGGCCGAGACGGTAAGGGCTCCAGTTTGACCAGGTTCCGGAAGAGGCCAGCCCTTCGTAGCCGGTGCAGCCGATCCAGCAGCAGGTGTTGGGTCGTTTGCAGGAAATGGTTTCGGTTATGCCGGCAACCGTAACCTGAGTCGAGGCTTTGGCCTGAACCATTTCCACCGGACAAACCAGGCTGCACATCTTGCATCTGTCGCAGGGATGCTTGCTGTCTGGTATTGGCGGGTCGGCGGTCAGGGAAGCCGAAGTCAGGACACTGCCCAATTCGACGAGGGCGCCATACTCCCTGGTGAGCAGATTTCCACTCCAGCCAAGCCGTCCGAGGCCGGCGGCAAGGGCCGCGTAACGGTGGGAGAAATCGGGATGAAACTCGGTCATCTCGGTAATGTCGGCGGCCTTTTTCTCGGGTCTGTAGTTGTTGTTGAGCTCGACATTGACCGCTTCGTAGCCGTCTGATCGAAGTCGTTCAGCTAGCCTGTCGCCAATTGTATACAGCGTCTGCGCTATGGCTTTGCGGTTTTCGCAATGGGGGCGCCAGCGTTGTTTGCTGATGAACTCCTCAACGCTTTTTCTGTCGAGGGAGAGCGCGAAAGAAATGACCGATCGTGCCGAAGGCAGAAGATAGCGCGGGTCGGCAGAGGGGGGGCCGTCTGCCAGGGCCTCCGCAGTCGCTATGCCGACCAGGTCGGCGCCGAGATCGATGGCCAGGGATTTCAAACCCCTTTCGGTTGCATGCATAGGATCCTCATGAAAAGTATGCCATTTTTCCTGAAGCCAGCAACTCCTCTAACCCAGATTTACCTCCGGCAGCGTGGCGGCGACCGGATCGATAGGCGAGCACGGCGCCGCACCTGACATTTGCCGCAGAGATTTCCGGAAGGTGATTGCCGTTATCGGTCAGCCATTGGCTATCCTTCATTGGCAACTATAGAAGAAGACCAGCGGCCTTGCAACGCCCGCTGTGTTTTCCCGCCATCTTCACCCTTCAAAGGTCGTGGCACGGAGTTGGCGGCCAGTTGTCAGATGTGCCTGTGCCAAAAAAGTTCGCCGCTATGCCTCCAGACAGGTGGCTTTTTCCTTTGCCGATTGACCAGGTTCACCCGTTCAGCCATACCGGGAAAAGATTGACAAGAAGGGCAGCATTATTTATACAACGCTGACGCAGAAGCGTATTGATGCAGGGGTGGCGCAAGGCCTGAGATCATACCCATTGAACCTGATCTGGATCGTTCCAGCGTAGGGAATTGCAGAAAAATCCTCGTTGTTTTGCCTTTTCTGTTCCGGTTTTGTCTCTTTTCAACGCGACTGCCCGTTTTTCGTCAATCTTTTTACGAGAACGAGGCAAATTATGGTCGATCTGGCCGCCAGATGTGCAGATAATCTTCA
>JAZBOD010000582.1:0-2769 GCA_036350955.1 Desulforhopalus sp.
AAAAAACATCGGTTTGATAAAGGTTACCTGATTGGAAAACTTGTCCTGGCTGTAACGGCAGTACCTCTGGCTCTCCTGGAGAAAGCTGCAGGGTCGATGCCGTACCAGTTCATGGGTAACCGCCCGGTTTACCACCATCCGCACACTGACAAAACGATGCCGTAGACAGAGCTCGGCAGGGAGAGCGTCAATTTCACCAGGTTTTAGCCGGGTTATCTGTACTTTTCCGCCACGGTTCTCTGCTAGGTCGTCAAGCGGGAGATTGTCAAAGAGGTAAGGTTCTTGCTGAGCAAGAACCTCGACGATCGCCGACACCACGCGAGGTATTGCCGGGCTATGGCACAACTCTCGAAAGGCCCGTATCGATCCGGTGACCAGGAGCTGATCGTCGAGCTGATCAATGACCAGATATCTTGGTTGGGCGGCAAACAGTTCTTTTAACTCAGTTTCTCCGCAACGCACCTGAAAATGAACCACGGCCATTTCCAGAACGGAGTTGTGGCCGTGGGCGGCAATTCTTTTGACGAAAGGGATCGCCGAGTCGGCGCTGATCTTATCTTCGCTGCGATAGCATACCCGGCCGCACATTTCCAGGCGAACCGCCAACGGGAGGTGGTCAAGATCTTCCTGTATTTCAAAGGAGGGATCGATAACAATCATCACTTACTCCTGCCAGAATGGGGACATGCTTCTCAGAGAAGAGATAATCGCCGGCATCTTCTCCAGGACAAAATCGATCTCCTCTTCGGTGTTGTAGACGCTCAGCGAAAACCTGATTGATCCGTGGGCAGCGGTAAACGGCACCCCCATCGCCCGCAGGACATGGGATGGCTCCAGTGACCCGGAGGTGCAGGCGGAGCCAGAAGAGGCGCAGATCCGGTACTCATTCATATGGAGGAGAATGGCTTCGCCCTCGACGAATTCGAAACTGATATTGCTGGTGTTGGGGAGGCGATTGGTCTTGTGGCCGTTGAGCATTGATTTGGGAATTCTTTGCAGGAGACCCTCTTCCAGTTTATCGCGCAAGGCCTTGACTCGGGTGTTCTCTTCGGCCATCTTCTCCGCGGCGAGTTCACAGGCTTTCCCGAGGGCGACGATTCCGGCGACATTTTCTGTCCCTCCCCTGCGGCCATGCTCCTGGTGCCCCCCTGTCATAAATGGGACAAACAGTGTACCTTTTTTCACATAGAGAACTCCCACCCCTTTCGGGGCATGGAGTTTATGGCCGGAGAGCGCAAGCAGGTCGATGTCAAGACTCTTGAGGTCGATCGGAATTTTGCCCACTGCCTGTACCGCATCGGTGTGAAAAAGAACCCCTTTACTGCGGGCCATCCTGGCCATCTCTTCGACCGGATAGATCACCCCTGTCTCGTTATTTGCCCACATCACGCTGACTATAGCGGTGTCCTCACGGAGGGCCTCCGCATACTCCGCCATGTCGAGCATCCCCTGTTCGTCAACCTTAAGACGGGTGACCCGATACTTGTTACCGGTCATCGCCGAGAGGCTCTCACAGAGATTTTTTACCGCAGGATGTTCAACCCGGGTGGTGATAACATGACGCCTTTCCGGATAGGTGCGCAGCGCCGAGAGTATTGCTGCCGAGTCACTTTCCGTCCCGCAGCTGGTAAAGGTTATCTCCTCAGGTTCGGCGCCAAGCAGTGCGGCCACCTGACCCCGGGCAACCTGCAGAGCCTCGGCAACCTGACCGCCAAAGGTATGCATACTGCTTGGGTTGCCATACAGTTCGCTGAGATAGGGCATCATCGCGTCAACCACTTCCGGGGCAATCCGGGTGGTGGCGTTGTTGTCCATATAGATTACGCGCTCTTGGCCAGGGGTCATTACTGTTCCTCCTCAACGATCAGCGTGTCGAGCACTAGTTCCCGCAGTTTTTTCTCGACATACTCCTTGATAGTCGTCTGGGATTTACTGCAGCTGGTACATGCTCCACGCAGGGATACCGTGACGAAATCGCCATCAACATCAATCAGTTCAATGTCTCCCCCATCCTTGCGCAGGCCGGGCCTGATCTCCTTGTCGAGTGCCGCTTCGATTTTTTTAATTTTCTGCAAGGCAGTCATCCGCACCGGCTTTTGCTTGGTAACCGGTACCGCCAGATCTGCCCCCACGGTCTGCTGCAGCAGGCTGCGCAGTTTATCCTCGCACTTGCCGCAACCACCACCGGCTTTAGTGAAATTGGTGATCTCCTCAACCGACCGGAGATTGGATTCTCGCACCGCCCGAATCACCTCGAGATCGGTTACCCCGAAGCATTCGCACACCACCTCCCCTTCAGCCATCGGCAAAACCAGGCCACGATAGTCAGCAAGAGCAGCCTCAAGGGCCTCCCGGCCCATCACCGAGCAGTGCATTTTTTCCTTGGGCAGGCCTCCGAGAGCATTGGCAATATCTTCATTGGTGATCTTTGCCGCCTGTTCTACCGGCATCCCCACCACCATCTCGGTCAGCACCGAGGATGAGGCGATGGCACTGGCACAGCCAAAAGTCTTGAATTTGGCATCGGTGATAATGCCTTTTTCATCGATCTTCAAAGTCAACTTCAATGCATCACCGCAGGCCAGTGACCCGACGTCTCCGGTACCGCTGGGATTCTCGATTTCCCCTACGTTGCGCGGATGCAGAAAATGTTCCTGCACCTTGTCAGTATATTCCCACATACAGGACTCCCCAAATGGTTAAATGGTTATCTTCCCTGCCACAGGCTGACAATAATACCCGGCGGAGAAAATGCAACTCCTGACAGGT
>JAZBOD010000583.1:0-4390 GCA_036350955.1 Desulforhopalus sp.
CGGATTCTCGCGGAAGAAAAAATCGGTGAGCGGATCAGCGGCCACCGGGTGCGGATGGCGGCAGCCACAGGTGCCGGGATTCTGCTGTCCAACTGCCCGTTCTGTTTGACGATGTTTGAAGACGGGATCAAGGGCGCCGGTCTGGAAGGTGAGCTGCGGCCGCGGGATATTGCCGAAGTCCTCGCCGAGCGGATACTTGCCTAACCCGGGCTGATGCCCGCAACCCAAGGGCGGTGACCAAACGAGTTAACTTGCCAACCCTGCTGGAGGAAGATGATGAAAATTCTGGTGTGTATCAAGCAGGTTCCGGATATGGAATCAAAATTCAAGATCGATTCGGCCGGTACCTGGTATGCCAAAACCGACCTGGCCTGGCGGATGAATGAGTACGATGAGTATGCCGTCGAGCAGGCGGTTCAGCTCAAGGAGCAGCTCAAGGAGGCGGATATCACCGTTCTCTGTATCGGTGGTGATCAGGTCAAGGAGACCATGAAAAAGGCTCTGGCGATGGGTTGTGACCGCGGTGCGCATATCGCTGATGATGCGGCGGCCGGCCGGGAACCTTTGCAGATCGCGGCGATGATTGCCGAATATGCCAGAGACAAGGAATTCGCGGTGATCTTTACCGGCATGCAGTCCCAGGATCGCGGTTCCGCCCAGGTCGGTCTGCTGGTCGCTGAAATGCTTGGTCTGCCGGCGGTGACCACCGTGGTGCAGTTCGCCTATGATGCCGGGACGGTTACCGCCCGGCGTGAATTGGAAGGTGGCGTCAAGGCGGTGGTGAAAATGACCCCGCCGCTGCTGATTACCTGCCAGCTCGGCCTCAATACTCCCCGCTACCCGACCCTGCCCAATATTATGAAAGCCAAGAAAAAAGAGCTGCTGACCATCCCGGCTGAGCAGCTGTTGAAAGTCGAGGCAAGGCAGGAGACGGTCAAGATCGCTTTCCCCGAAAAAAAAGGCGGTGGGGTGGTGCTGGAAGGCGATGTCGCCGATCTGGCCGACCAGGTAATCAAGATCCTCAAAGAAAAAACCGCAGTCCTCGCCTAGGGAGAACCGGATGAAAATTTTACTTATTGCCGAAAGCAGGGAAGGGAAAATTCTTGGCGGCAGTTACGAACTGCTCGCCTTTGCCGAAAAAATCCAGGCCGAAAGCGTGATGTTTCTGGTCGGGGGAGAGAGCGCCCTGCCCAGCTATCCCGGCAAACTCTATCTGGCCGAGGCGGCGGCCGTCGGCGAGTACAATCCCGATGTCCACCGGGAGTTGATTCTTGCGGTAGTGGCGGCGGAAAAGCCGGATATGGTGGCTTTTTGCCACTCCTCCTATGGTTGGGATCTGGCACCACGGGTGGCCTATGCCCTGCAGGCGGCGCAGGTTTCCGAGGTGGTTGAGGTGGTCGATGGCACCTTCATGGTACCGGTGTGCAACGCCAAGCTGCGCCGCCAGGTCAAGCCGGCCACAGCCCTTGTGGTGGTCACCCTGCAGGCTGGGGCCTTTGGCTCGAGTGAGGAACCTGCCGGCACACCGACTGTGGAAAAAATTTCCGCCACCTCCGCCGGGCGGGTTGAGTTCGTCGGCTATGAACAGGCCGCCGGTGGCGGGGTCGATCTGGGCAAGGCCCAGGTCATCGTCAGCGCCGGGCGGGGTATCGGCAAACCGGAAAACGTGGCAATGGTTGCCGAACTGGCCAAGGCCCTGGGCGGAGAATACGGCGCCAGCCGGCCGGTGGTCGATGCCGAATGGGTTGAACATAATCGTCAGGTCGGCACCACCGGCCAGAGCGTTTCTCCCAAACTCTATGTGGCCTGCGGCATCTCCGGGGCGATTCAGCATCTTGCCGGGATGAAAAAGTCAGAATTTATCCTTGCCGTCAACACCGACCGGGATGCACCGATCGGTGAGGTTGCCGATGTACTGGTGGTAGCCGACCTCAAGCAGTTTGTCCCGGTTCTCACCGAAAAGCTCAAAGCCCGTTGACGGCACGGAGGTCAGGAGATGCTCGAAGTGATTTTTACCGGACTACCGGATGGTTTTGTCCCCGGGGTGATCACCACGCCAACCAGTTTTTATTTTTCGCTGGGTGAGTGCAAAAAAACCGTGCAACTGAGTGCTGACCGGTGCCTGGTCAGTGATGGTCGGGCGGTGGCGGAAGCGGACTGTGTCTGCAAGACCACGCCAGAATTTTTTCTCAAAATCTGGGAAGAAGGGTACCGCCCCGGGATGATGGATTTCCTCGGCGGAAACATCAAGTCGAATAAACCCGAATTATTGCAGATCTTTCTGCGCTGTTTTGGCAAGGTGCCCTGACTGTCTGGTGGCACGGATGGTGATGGCGAAGCAGATCGATTTTCAGGCCTATCGGCGGTTGCCGGCGGTAAAGCAGAGATGCCTTTTGAGCCTTTTGTCAACCTGATGGGGTAGAGCAGAGATGGACTTTCTCACCGAAATCAAAGTGCGCGGCTACCATGCAGATTTTTACGGGCATGTCAATAATGCCCGCTATCTTGAGTTTTTTGAAGAGGACCGCTGGGCTCTGCTCGAGTCGAAAATCGATCTCACCGAATGGGCCCGCCAGGGGCTGATCTTCCTGGTGGTGAATATCAACGTCAACTATCGACGGGCGGTACCGGTAGGGGAAATTCTGGTGGTCCGCACTGGACTGGAACAGGTGGGCAAGCGCAGCGTGGTGCTCAAACAGGAGATTTTTGTCAAAGCGAGCATGGCCCCGGCTGCGGATGCCCTGGTAACCTTTGTCATCGCCGATCGCAGTGGCCGGGCGGTGGCAATGAGCGGGGCTCTTTTGGCGGAAATTGAGAAACTGCGTTAACCGGCATGCCCCCGGAAAGACCGTTGACTGGGTAGAGTGCCACTGCCACGGCATGGCTGAAGTGGCCGGGGTGTAGTCAGCCCGGTTTAGTACCTGAGAAATTCATTTCGTGTTGTTTGGAATGAATTTCGTAAGAGTACTTATCCCCTCTGTAGTGGGAGGGGATTATTACCTTTGTTTTGCGGGCGTCAGCCCGCTTTACCATTGACATATCTTCTCGAAATATATTAGAGAATGATTTTGATAGGTGACTGCTGCCCTTCAACAGGAGGGAGTAATTTTTTGCTTACTTAAACGTAAAAGTAATACTGGCTGAAGGTGCCGGGCCATCGATTGCGGAATTTTGCAGGTGAGTGGTCGGTATGGGTGTGTCTGTCGGGGGTTTGACAGGTCTGAAGGGAATTCAATACAGAGGGGAGAAAAGTATGAAAAAAACGATTTCAGTACTGGCATTGGCATCTGTATTCGCAGCGGGTTCGGCAATGGCCTCCGGATGGCGCATCCCGGAACAGTCGGTTGACTCCACCGCCAAAGCAGGAGCTAATATCGCCTCGTCCACCCGGGCAGACACTGCCTACTACAACCCCGCTAATATGTCCTTTATGGCGGACAGCTGGCTGGTCGAGTTTGACGCCACCTACATCCACCTAACGGCGATCGAGTATACCGATTCGCGCAACCCCGCCTTTAATGGTGAATCGGAGGAGGAAAACTTTCTGTTGCCCACCGTTTTTGCCGTCTCCCCCTCCTATGGCGGCGCCCGCTTCGGTCTGTCGATCACCGCCCCCTATGGTCTCTCCAAGCGATGGAAAGACCCCTATCAGAAAGCGGTTGCCGAGGAGTTCTCCCTTACCGTCATCGAGGTGAACCCCACAGTTTCCTATGGCTTTGGCGAGATGTTCTCGATTGCCGCCGGGCCACGGATGCTTTATGCCGATGCCACGGTAAAAAGCGATGCCAGCGGTCTTGGCATACCGCTCTCCCGGGAGATGGAAGGGGATACCCTGGAGTGGGGCTGGAACGTCGCCCTGGCGGTCAAACCGATGGAAAAACTGAATCTGGCGGCTACCTACCGTTCTAACGTCGATCTTGACTTTGAGGATAATGCCAAACTCAATCTGATGGGGACCCGGGTGGTCTTGGACGCCGATGTCTCAGTCCCTGCCCCGGCAGTACTTGCCCTTTCGGTGGCCTATGATGTGCTGCCTAATCTCAACGTCGAACTCACCTGGGACCGCACTTTCTGGTCGGAGTACGAAGCTCTTGATTTTAATTTTTCGCCGCAGATCCCTGGCAATCCCTTCGAGCCGTCGCAACCCCGAAACTGGGATGATACCGATGCATTCCGGATCGGCCTGACCTACGGCCTCAACGACACCATCACCCTGATGGCTGGATTTGGCTATGACGAGAACGGCGCACCGGACGAATATGTCGGTTTTGAACTGCCCGATTCCGACGCCTACCTGTACTCTCTCGGCATGCAGTATAAGGTGAGTGAGAAAATGGATGTCGGCATAGCCGCACTCTACGACTATAAAGAGACCCGTCGGGTAGAAGTA
>JAZBOD010000584.1:0-4548 GCA_036350955.1 Desulforhopalus sp.
AACCATGGTGCGGTCCGCATCGACCACCAGGTCCAAAAAGGAGCAGCCGATGATCTCACCGCGGTTTTTGCCGGTCATTTCGCACAACGCCGCATTGGCGAAAATCACCCGCCCCAGCCTCAGGACAGCCACGCCTTCGGAAATCAAGGCCATGACATGCCGAAAGGGTATCGGATTGGCCGACGGGAAGCCGTCTTCCTGGATATCGTTTATCGGTTTTTGCATTGCGTTATCAGCATACCTGTCGTTTTCATTTAGCCGTTTGAACAGTTGTGGCCATGATCGATGTCTGACGGTTGTTTTCACACAACCACCTGGGCTCCCGCATCCAAAAAGCCTTTCCTCAACTGGCCTCGAATTTTGCATTCCAAAATACGATCCATTTCGGTCATAGTCAAGTGAATTCAAATAGTTATTTTCTTGTGCCGAGGATTCTGAAATTCATAGCGACAGTGGACATTGTTTACCGCGATCCTTAACCGGGAAATAACATCTTATTAACCAATTCCTAACTGTCGGAAGGTATCGTGCCCTCTGTTTCATGAAGGTCCGAAGCCGTTTCGGACCCGTGTTCCCATGACAGAGAAAACCAAGGAGAAATGCCATGTTCCGAAAATCCGTTTTGCAACAGCCCCTGCGCCGGTTGGGGCAAATCCTCTGCTGCGCCCTTCTGCTGGCAGGCGCTGAGGCCCAGGCGCTGGATCCCCGCTTTAGCGACGCCGACGGCGACATGATCGCCGATATCCCCACCGACCCGAAGGAGTGGGTCGACCCGGCCACCCTGGTTTTTGCCTACACCCCGGTGGAAGACCCGGCGGTCTACGCCAAGGTCTGGGACGGTTTTATCCAGCATATGGAGAAGGTAACCGGTAAAAAAGTCCAGTTCTTCCCGGTGCAATCCAATGCCGCCCAGCTCGAGGCCATGCGGGCCGGCCGGCTGCATGTCGCCGGCTTTAACACCGGCTCCAACCCTCTGGCGGTCAACTGCGCCGGTTTTCGGCCGTTTGCGATGATGGCCCGGGTCGACGACAGCTTTGGCTACGAGATGGAGATCATCACCTATCCCGGTTCTGGAATCAACAAGATAGAAGATATCCGTGGCGGG
This sequence comes from Desulforhopalus sp., assembly GCA_036350955.1. Classification (GTDB taxonomy): domain Bacteria; phylum Desulfobacterota; class Desulfobulbia; order Desulfobulbales; family Desulfocapsaceae; genus Desulforhopalus_A. The sequence goes on from JAZBOD010000584.1 coordinate 1,106, forward strand.
AAGATGGCCTTTACCTCCCAGACCTCCAACTCCGGATTCAAGGCGCCCTCCGCCCTGCTTGCCGCCGAATATGGTCTGACTGCCGAAAAGGACTACGAGCCGGTTTTCTCCGGCAAGCACGACAACTCGATCCTCGGGGTGGCCAACAAAGACTATCCGGCGGCGGCGATCGCCAACTCGGTGCTCAAGAGGATGATTTCCCGGGACGTGGTCAAGCCCGAGCAGATCGTCAGCATATACAAATCCCAGACCTTTCCGACCACCGGATACGGGGTGGTCTATAACCTTCACCCCGATCTGCAGGAAAAAGTCAAAGAGGCCTTCTTCACCTTTCCGTGGGAAGGCTCGGCGTTGATGGAGGAGTTCAAGAATTCCGGCGAGGCCAAATTCATTCCGATCACCTACCAGAAGTTCTGGGAGGTGGTGCGCACCATCGACCAGGCGATGGGTGTCAGTTACGAGTGTCGGTAGACCGTGTTAGCCCTGACCGCGCTGACCAAGCGCTACCGCACCGGCGACCTTGCCCTCAAAGAGGTGAGCCTGGAGATCCCCGAAGGACAGGTGGTTGGTCTTATCGGCCCATCCGGATCGGGCAAATCGACTCTGATCCGCTGTATCAACCGGCTGGTTGAGCCAACCGGCGGGTCGGTGCGTCTGAAAGGTCTTGAACTGACGACCTTGAATCGCGCCGAACTCCGTCGGGCGAGGCGGCGGATGGGCATGATTTTTCAGGAGTATGCCCTGGTGGAACGGTTGACGGTGATGGAGAACGTCCTCTCCGGCCAGCTCGGTTACGTCGGGTTCTGGCGATCTTTCTGGCGGCGATTCCCCCCTGAAGCGGTGGCTCAGGCCTTTGCCACCCTTGACCGGGTGGGGCTGACGGAACATATCGACAAGCGTGCCGACACCCTCTCCGGGGGGCAGCGGCAGCGGGTGGGAATCGCCCGGGCATTGCTCCAGAACCCTGATCTGCTGCTGGTCGACGAACCGACCGCCAGCCTCGACCCGAAGACTTCGCGGCAGATTATGCGGCTGATCACCGAGGTTTGCTCCGAACGTGGCCTGGCGACGATCATCAATATCCATGACGTTGCCCTGGCACAGCTCTTCGTTCGGCGGATCGTCGGCCTTCGTCAGGGAGAAGTGGTTTATGATGGTCCCCCGGATGGTCTGAATGCAGCGGTTCTCACCGAGATATATGGTGCTGAGGACTGGAGCGGCACATTCGGCAAAGGCCCCGAGACGGTGACCAGACAAAGACCCGCTCAGCCGGCAGCGGTCGCCCCGGAGCGTCTGGCGGTGGTGCGATGAATCCCCGGCTCAGCGGGACGGCCGCCGCCAGCGGCTATCCGCAGCGCTGGCGGCGGCCGCCCTTTATCAGCAGACCCTGGCTGCGCTATGGGCTTCCCTGTGGGGCGGTGCTTTATTTGATCTTGGGGATTGGATCGGTTGAAGTAAACTGGTTGCGGGCATGGGAGGGGCTGCCCCGGGGCTTCGCCTTTGTGGCCGGATTTCTGGCTCCTGACTTCCTCTCCCGCGGAGCGGATATTCGCGCCGGGATTCTCGAAAGCCTCACCATGACCCTCACTTCGACGGTGGTGGGGATACTGATCTCCGTGCCGATTGGGGTGGGAGCGGCGCGCAATCTCGCCCCGCCAGCGATCTACGGATTGTGCCGGGCGATCATCGCCCTGTCGCGCAGCTTTCAGGAAGTGATCATTGCGATCCTCTTTGTCGCCATGGTCGGTTTCGGGCCGCTGGCCGGTTTCCTCACCCTGGCCTTTGCCACCATCGGTTTTCTCTCCAAACTGCTGGCCGAAGATATCGAAGAGATCGAAGAGGCCCAGGCCGAGGCGATCCGGGCCACCGGCGCCGGCTGGCTGCAGCTGGTCAACTACGCGGTCCAGCCGCAGGTCATGCCGCGGTTGATCGGCCTGTCGCTCTACCGGCTCGATATCAATTTCCGCGAGTCGGCGGTGATCGGCATCGTCGGTGCGGGGGGGATCGGCGCAACCCTCAACACCGCCATCGACCGCTACGAGTTTGACTCGGCGGCGGCGATTCTGATCATCATCATTGCCATTGTCCTGGTTGCGGAATACAGCTCCGGCGCGATCCGCAAGTGGGTGCAATAATGCCGGTGCGGGAAATCGGGGAAATAAAAATCTGGCAGCGACGAAGTACGGCCGTCGAACTTGCCGGCTGGTTCGGCTGGCTGCTGCTGGTGGCGCTGTTTGTCTTCTGCTGGCAGGTGATGAACCACCAGACCCTGTGGGTTTTCGTCCAGGATGCCCCCCGCCAGGCAGCCGATATTGCCGGGCGGATGCTGCCGCCCCGCTGGTCTTACATGCAGAGGCTCTGGGTGCCCCTCTGGGACACCCTCAATATCGCCACCCTGGGAACCCTGCTCGGGGTGGCACTGGCCTTGCCGGTGGCCTTTCTGGCGGCCCGCAATACAACGCCAAGCATACGCTTCATCCGGCCCGTCGCCCTGCTGGGGATAGTCTCCTCGCGCTCCATCAACTCGCTGATCTGGGCGCTGCTGCTGGTATCGATTCTCGGTCCGGGGCTACTGGCCGGAATCATTGCCATCGCCCTCCGTTCCATCGGGTTTATCGGCAAACTCCTCTACGAGGCGATTGAGGAGATCGACCCCTCCCAGGTGGAGGCGGTTTCCGCCACCGGCGCCTCCGCCCTGCAGGTCCTCGATTACGGCATCACCCCGCAGGTTCTCCCGGCCTTTGCCGGAATCACCGTTTTTCGGTGGGACATCAACATTCGCGAGTCCACCGTCCTGGGTCTGGTCGGCGCCGGGGGAATCGGCCTCGAACTCTCCCATTCCCTGAACACCCTCGCCTGGCCCCAGGTCAGCCTCATCTTTATTGTTATCCTTGGTACCGTGGTGCTGAGCGAATGGGTTTCCGCCAAGGTGCGCCACGCGATCATCTGAGGGTTACCCGCCGGGATGTTGCGCACAGCAACGAACGTCCACTGAGACACTGAAGCTGCCCCGGGGCCGGGGTTCTCAGGCGGCAATCCCCGGCCGGCCGGCGGCCGACGGGGCGCAGGCAACGACCTGGTCGCACCGGTGCAGGGTCAACCGGTGAAAACCGGTGAAGCGGGTCGCTCCCTCCGGCCCCATGAAGCGTGTCAGGAGCCGCGGGTCGGTATGGCGCAGGTCCACCAGGAAGAGGCCGTCCACCACCCGTGAAAACGCCTTTCAGACAGCTGAACTGCTTCTGGTATTCGGGGCGGATAAAGGAGCGGCCCAGTTCGATGGACTGGCGCAAATGGGCCAGGAAAGAGGGTTTGTAGCGAAAGAGCTGGTGGCTGTAGAGCCCCTCCGGTCCCCTGGCCTGGAGGATTTGATCGGTCAGCCCCAAACGATAGGCCCCGGCCAGCTCCCGGCGGCGGTGGTTCCAGAGGAAAAGATGGAGGTAATG
>JAZBOD010000585.1:0-2653 GCA_036350955.1 Desulforhopalus sp.
CCGATCTTCTGATATGGTCTTGCTGCCGGGATATTGCCCGGCTTGGTAAAGCGACACATCCCATCGAGGGGAACCATCAGATAATCGGTAAAGGCAAAAGGGTTGATTTCCAGCTCTTCTATCACAAAGGGGGCCTGAGGATTGAGTGGCGAATAGTAGTTCGCCAATTCAATCATCGAACTGAAGCACTCGATGATCTGTTCGTTGGTTACCACTCTTCTTTGGCCACGGGTCAGTCCGGCCAATTTCTTGTAGCAGATGGTCTTTTGGAAAAGCGCAAAAAATGCTTGGCCGTCGGTGGCCGCAGTTGAGGCGGCGACAATCGCCTGGCCTTTACGAAACCGCTCGGCGTAGAGTTCGGTATCGGTACCGCCAAGGCCGGCACTGATGACCATCCCGAATTCTCGGGTATTGCGGATTCCGACAATCAGCTCATTGCCAAAGGCCTGGGAATCCGGGGGCATGAACTGCACCATCAGAACGCCGCGGATATCCCTGGCGATCGCCTGCTGCAACTGTTCGCCACTTAATCCCCGGTATTTTTCAGGACCGTGAGCGGGATCTTTCTCAATACGTGCCGCATAGTTTTCCGGAACCTCATACATCATCCGCCGCCAGGCTGAACGGACCTTCTCGGCTTTTTTCTCAACGACCTTGACCCCGCCGACTTCGGTTTTGTGGATGATTGTCGGCGAGATAACCTTCAGGACGACTTCGTCACCCGGCATGGCGATCAGCTCTTCATCCGCAGGGCGGCTGCCTTTGGCGAGCACTTTGGTTCGCGGTGGAGTCTCGGCGCCACTGTTCCTGAGCAGTTCATAGGTCTCATGTTCAAAAAGCGCATCTCGTCCCTGCTCATCGGCTGTATGAAAAAGCTGGGTTATCGCTCGAAAATCAATGGCCAAAGCGTATGCCGAAGAATCTGTAGCAATCTCTTGACTCATGCGTTTTCCTTTTGCTGGTGCGGGGTGCTTCAGCGATGTTCTGGAGACGATACACCATTCTGAAAATATTCGCAGCTGACGGTCAAAGCCGGGCTGTAGACTCTTGGCTGGTAGGTCTAGATCGCTGCAGTCCCGTTAATGGGTTTTTCCGGTCTCACCTGAAATGGCCACCTGACCTTCAACGGCCACAACATCCCGGGATGATCAGGAGAGCAAAATTCTTTTTCTGCTTTGACCTAAGTCAATTCGTTGCCAACGGCTTTGTCGTACTGTTTGGGGAAATGATGATTCCAGACCGGTAAAAATCAGCCGGTCCGTTAAAGTGACTTGTCGACACCAACTGTTTCACTTGGCTAACGCCCTATTTCCCCAGCTTCTTGACAGAATTAAACAGGATGATTTAAGTAATACTTAAAATATTTTGATTTTCCAACCACCAACCAAGGGAGGATGCCATGTTTTGCTTTCAGTGTCAGGAGACCATGAAAAACACCGGCTGCACCGTCAAAGGAATGTGCGGCAAGCCGGAGGAGACTGCCAATCTCCAGGACCTGCTGATATTTGTCCTGAGGGGAATCGCTGTCTACGGCGAAAAACTCAAGGAACTGGGACAGCCCGACCACAGCAACGACGATTTCATCCTGCAGAGCCTGTTCATGACCATCACCAACGCCAACTGGGCCGATGGCCGTTTCGTGGCGAAGATCGAGGAGGCACTGGTGCGCCGTGACCGTCTCAAGGAGGCCTTTGCCAGCGCCCATAAGGCGAAACACGGTGCGGAGTTCAGCGGCACCCTCCCCGATGCGGCCACCTGGAGCGGTACCGCGGCCGATTTTGCCGAAAAAGCCAAGGCTGTAGGGGTATTGAGCACCGCCAATGAAGATGTCCGGTCTCTCCGCGAACTGCTGATCATCGGCCTCAAAGGGATTGCCGCCTATGCCGAACACGCTGCAGTGCTTGGCTTTCGCAAGGCGGAGATCGACGATTTCATGCTCGAGGCACTGGCCTCCACCACCAAGGATCTCACGGTTGACGAGATGATCGCCCTGGTGATGAAGGCCGGCAGCACAGCGGTAAACACCATGGCCCTGCTCGATCAGGCCAATACCACCACCTATGGCCATCCGGAGATCACCGAGGTCAATATCGGAACAGACAAAAACCCCGGCATCCTGATCAGCGGCCACGATCTGAAGGATATGGCGGAACTGCTCAAGCAGACCGAGGGTACCGGCGTGGACGTCTATACCCATGGCGAGATGCTGCCGGCCAACTATTACCCGGCCTTTAAAAAATTCCCGCACTTTGTCGGCAATTACGGTGGCTCATGGTGGCACCAGAATGCCGAGTTCGAATCGTTCAACGGACCGATTCTGCTCACCACCAACTGCCTGGTGCCGGTGAGAAAGGACAATACCTACCTCAAGCGGCTCTATACCACCGGGATCGTCGGGTACGACGGGGCCAGGCATATCGATGATCGGCCGGAAGGCGGAGCCAAGGACTTTTCAGCGCTGATCGCCCAGGCCAAAGGCTGCCCACCGCCAACCGAGCTTGAAAGTGGCTCGATTGTCGGCGGCTTTGCCCACAATCAGGTGCTTGCCCTGGCCGACAAGGTGGTCGAGGCGGTCAAATCGGGAGCGATCAAGCGCTTTGTGGTGATGGCCGGCTGTGACGGCCGGCAGAAGAGCCGGGAGTACTATACCGAG
>JAZBOD010000586.1:0-3872 GCA_036350955.1 Desulforhopalus sp.
CTCCACCTCCGACTCGTCAAGAAAGGTACTTCCGAGCAGACCCTCTTTTTTCAGTTCGTAGTGGACTGTCTTATAGCTCCAGCGCATACTTTCTCCCCGTATTCCCAAAGAGCACACTTCACCCATCAATGCTTTTTCTCTACCAGGCGATCATTGGCAAATATTCCTTCCACCGCCAGACCGTCGCTGTCAACCAGCCGTCCCCTGCCCTCTCGCCGGCCAAATTCGAACTCACCCTCAAACCGGCTCCCATCGGCGGAAAGCAGTATGCCCTTGCCGTGGGGCAAATCGTTGCGAAACTCCCCGCGATAGACACTGCCGTCAGCATAGACCAGTTCACCCCGCCCGTGAAAACTGCCCTGGCGGAATGAGCCCTGATAGCGGCTGCCGTCGGCGAACAGATACTCGCCCGTGCCGGAAAAGAGGTCATCGACAAACTCTCCAGCATACCGGGTATTATCTGGATAGGAAAAGACCCCGGAGCCGTTTTTCTTCCCCGCCGTAAACCTGCCGACATACTCTCGTCCATCACTGTGGCGGTAGGTACCCTGACCATGGAGAGCACCCCGTTGCAGTTCCCCCTCATAGCTGTCACCGCCGGCAAAGTCGATCCGGCCTCGACCGTGCATCAGCCCATTGGCAAACTGCCCCTGATAGGTTCGCCCATCGGGGTAGACAACCGAGGCGCTCCCGCTCAGCGGCGGCCCTTCTTCACCGTCAAGGACCACGCCCCCCTTAACCGGATAAGCCACTTTTGCTGCGCCAGGAACGATGGCCACGGCTTTTTCGGGCGTTGCGGGAGGAGGACTCTCCCCCAACACCCGGCGCAAGGCCGTCGCTATCGCCGAGGGGGGCGACAGCTCAGTGTCCGGTGGAAGGAGGGGCTGCCCCTGGTCAAACTCACCGGAAAACTTCCTGCCATCAGGGTAGACAATGCGCCCCTGACCATGCATCCGGTTGTCGACGAACTCACCGGTATAGACCGTGCCGTCGGCAAAACGCATCTCGCCCTGACCCTGGCGCCTGCCGTCGACAAATCCGCCGGTGTAGACCGCGCCATCGGCCGATTCGAGAACCCCTTCCCCGTGGGGGAGACCTTCACTGAAACCGCCGACATAACGGGAGCCGTCGACATAGACCAGGGTACCGCGGCCATGGCTCAATCCGGCCCGGAATTCTCCCTGGTAGCGACGTCCATCGGCATAGAGCAGGCTCCCTTCGCCATAGTACTGATCGTCGACAAACATCCCTTCATAGACCTTGCCATCGGGGAAAGTCAAGGTCCCATAGCCATGGCGAAGGTCACCGCGAAATTCCCCCTGATAACTCGACCCGTCGAGATACTTTCTTGTCCCCTGGCCGGCGGCCTTGCCGTTGTGAAACATTCCCTCGTGCCAGGTTCCGTCGGCAAAGGTCATCTTCCCCCGGCCGTCGATCAGATTATTGCGAAAATCGCCCTGATATTCCCGGCCATCCGGGTAAAACAGCACCCCTTGACCATGGTAACGGCCAAGGTGAAACTCACCGATATAGGACGAGCCGTCGGCCAGTTCGAGACGGCCAGTGCCGTGGACCACGTTGTCGAGGAACTCCCCTTCATAGAGCCGTCCATCGACCCCTTGCAAACGGCCCTTGCCGTGAAATCTGCCGTCACGCAGTTCACCGACATAGACCGTGCCATCGACAAAGGTCAGCGTTCCCTGCCCGTCGATCAGGCCATTTTTAAACTCACCATCGTAGCGTCGACCATCAGCGGCGACGAAGCTTCCTACCCCGTCCCGGCAGTTGCCCTGCAGGCACTCCGCCGAGGTTGGCCCGGCGAGGAAAAGCATCAGGGCCAGGATCAGGCCGCTGCAGCTGCAACGACCGCATCGAGAGCACAATATTGCTGGTTGACAATCAGCTTTCATAATCCATCCTCGGCATAGGCCGCCCTGACAACCTCGGCAATGATCTGCAGACCTTCGCGCACCTCGGCATCATCTCGACAATAGGTAATCCGCAGGCACTCCTGCCGATGCCGCCACTCCTCTTCCAGGCCAGGAAAAAAATAGTGGCCGGAGACCACCAGCACCCCCTGATCCTTAAGCCGTCGATAGAGTTCCAGGCTGGAAATCGGCAGATTTTCAAACCACAGCCAGAGAAACATCGCCCCTTCAGGACGGTGAATACGGCAGGGCAGCCCGGCAAAACTCGCCTTTGCCGCTGCCACCGCCCGGGACATTTTCTCCCGATAGAACGGCTGAATCACCGTACGGCTCAATTGGTTGATCGTCCCTCCCGTCACCAGTTCCTCGGCAAGGACCGCGCCGAAATTGGTCGGAGTCAGGGCCATTATCGCATTCATCGCGGTCAGAGCCGCGACCACCTCACGAGAGGCCACCACGATTCCGGTACGCACCGCCGGCAGACCGAGTTTGGACAGGGAGAGGCAGAGGATCATCTGCTCGTTCCAGACCGGCCGGGCCTCCCCGTAGACCATGCCGGGAAAGGGCAAGCCGTAGGCGCTGTCGACAATTAAGGGAATATTGCGGGCAGAGGTCAAATCGATCAACCGTGCCAGCTCCTGGTCGGTGATCACGTTGCCGGTAGGGTTGGTTGGCCGGGAGACACAGACGGCAGCAATATCTTCGCCAAGAGGCAGATGGTCAAAGTCGATGTGGTATTTAAAGAACCCGTCATCCAGCAGCTCGAGCCGTGGCCGGGCGGTAACGAATAGCCCATCGCTCAGGCCAAGATCGGCATAACCGATGTACTCCGGAACCATCGGCAGGCAGATCTTTTTTTTGATTCCGCCGGCACACTCTCCGGCAAAGAGGTTGAAGAGCATGAAAAAGGCACTCTGACTGCCATTGGTGAGAACGATGTTCTCCGCATCCACCGGCCAACCCTGCTCCTTACGGAGTAACCGGGCGAGGTGTTCCCGGAAAAGGTTTTCCCCCTGTGGCGGCGCATAGCTGCCGACCAGTTCCTGAAAGCGCTCTGGGTCGGAGGCTACGGCAAGAAGGCGCCTGCGGACGATCTCGACAAACTCGGGAACTTCACCGGGGTTGCCTCCGCCCATCATGATCATCTTCCCGCCTGGAACGGCTTTCGCCTTGCCGAGATCATCCATCAGCGAGAGGATGCCAGCGTTGGCGGTCATCTTTTTACCAAACTGAGAAAATTGCATAACTCTTGGTCGTCACCAACCGGTGGTTATTGGCTAAGGCGCTCGGTCTTTGCCCACCTCGACTATTCATCAGCCGCAAAAGGCTATCCAGTAGCCCGGTGACCGGCAGGACGAAGCGGCGCCGGCTGTCCGGCCGGTTAACTGGCACATCAGGCACCACCGCCGGGATTCGGCCCGCCGGCCGGTTTTTTCTTTGGCAGATGGAGCTGACAGGCAATTCCGGAACTCTCATAGACAACCCGGCCGGGGTTGCGGCGGCTTTTAAAACCCATCGCCCGGCAGCCATAGGGGCGACGGGGATCATAGGTAATAAAATAGTGGATACATATCAAGCAATTTGGAATATCCACCGCCATGTTCAGCTCTTTTCGATCCATTTCCGTTGACTGTGAGATTCCCAGCTTACCCTCCAGTCTGCTCATCCAGTCGCCATCTCTTCGGATAATCGTAAAAAAGCAGCTTCCCGGAGGTACTTTGCTCGGCAAAGGGGATTTCCGCAGCATACTCCAGACCGATCACCCCGCAGGTGGGCACATTGCCGAGATTCATGCCGGTCAGGTACTCCGCCAGATCGGTGATGGCCGGATTATGCCCGACAACGAAAAGCACCGCAACATCTGCGGCCAGCCGCCCGATCAGTTCAAGATGAAAGGCCCGAGTACCAAGATAGAGATCATCATAATGGCGAATCACCACCTTC
>JAZBOD010000587.1:0-17018 GCA_036350955.1 Desulforhopalus sp.
ACGGAAGAGAGTAATCTGCTCAAGTCGGCGGCCCTCTCTTTAGGACTGGGGGGCAGTTCGAAAATCGTCGAAGGTTTTGGCGAAATCTTCCGCATTGACGATCTTCATCTCGAAGGGACCGGGCGGAATCAGGATGTCTCGCTGGTCGTCGGCAAGCGAATCACCGAAGAGCTCTACATCGGTTATGATGTCAACATGTTCAGCCAGCTTGGCCAGTTTCGGGTCCGCTATGATCTGGGCCGGGGGTTCAGGGTAGAGACCAGAAGTTCCGCCGAATCGACCGGCGCCGACCTCTTCTACTCCCTGGAACGGTGATAAGAGGATTTTTCCTTGCATTTCTGGAGAGCTCCGGCCCATAGTGGCAGAGGGTTCACAGCCGGGGCGGGAGAGTTCGCCCTTTGAAGGTACCAACAGCATAGAGAGGGAGGAAAGATGAAGGCAGTGGCTTTTTGCGGCAGTCCGAGAAAGGGTGGCAATACCGCGATACTCCTTTCAACCGTTCTGAGCAGTATGGCGGAGCAGGGGGTGGAAACCGAGCTGGTGGAACTGGCCGGTGCGCAGATTCCCGGCTGCCGGGCCTGTTTCGGGTGTATGAAAAACAAGGACCGGCGGTGTGTCCTGGAGGATGATGTGGTCAATGACTGCATTGCCAAAATGGTTGAAGCCGATATCATTCTCCTTGGCTCGCCAACCTACTTTGCTGACCTCAGCTCGGAGTTGAAGGCGCTGATTGACCGTGCCGGCATGGTCGGCCGGGCCAACGCTTCGCTCTATCGGCGCAAACTCGGGGCGGCGGTGGTGGCGGCCAGGCGGGCCGGTGCCCTCCATGTTTTTGACTCGATCAACCACTTCTTTTTGATCGGTGAGATGATCGTGGTCGGCTCCTCCTACTGGAACGTCGCCTTTGGCCGGGAGAAGGGTGAGGTCTCCGGCGACGAAGAGGGGATCCGCACCATGCAGAACCTCGGCGAAAATCTCGCCTGGCTGGCCGGGAAGATTCGCTGACCCGCTCGTCCAGAGGAAGGATTACCAAGTTGACTGCACGAAAGAAAGCCCTCAAGGTGCTGGTGGTCGACGATGATCAGGTGCACCGCTACATGCTCTCGGCGATGCTCCGTGACTGGGGCTGGACACCGGTGGAAGCCGACGACGGCACCACCGCGGTGGCGGCGGTGGAGAAGCACCGCTATGATGCGGTGCTGATGGATGTGCGGATGGTCCGGATGGGTGGCAGGGAGGCTTTTTCCCGCATCCAGCGGATTGAACCAGATCTGCCGGTGATTATCATGACCGCCTACTCCTCGGTTGAAGATGCCGTCGAAGTCATCCGCCAGGGGGCTTATGATTACCTGACCAAACCCCTCGATTTTGACCGTCTTCGCCTGGCTCTGCTCCGGGCCGCCGACCACCACCAGGTGGCCAGCCGTCGCCAGGAACCGCCCGGCGCCGGCAGCCTCGATGTCGCGGGGATAATCGGTTCCTCGGCACCAATGCGGGAGGTGCTGGAGATGATCAGCTACGTCGCCCCCACCGAGGCCACCGTGCTGATCTCCGGAGAATCGGGGACCGGCAAGGAGCTGGTCGCCGAGGCCCTGCACCGCAACAGTGCCAGGCGCCAACAGCCTTTTGTCAAGGTCAACTGCGCCGCCCTGGCCGAGGGCCTGCTCGAGTCGGAGCTTTTCGGCCATGAAAAAGGGGCCTTCACCGGTGCCGAGCGGCGCCGGGAGGGGAAGTTTGTTCAGGCTGACAGCGGCACCCTGTTTCTTGACGAGATCGGTGAAACCTCCCAGGCAATGCAGGTCAAACTGCTCCGGGTCCTTCAGGAACAGGAGCTTCAGCGGGTCGGGGGGGAAGAGACCATCCGGGTCGATGTGCGGATCATCGCCGCCACCAACCGCCGGCTGGAGGAGGAGGTCGCCGCCGGCACCTTTCGGGAAGATCTCTACTATCGCCTCAACGTGGTGATGCTCAAAGTGCCGCCACTCCGCGAGCGCAGTGAAGATATCCCTCGCCTGGTTGAACACTTTGCCGCCCACTTTGCCGAAAAGAATCGGCGGATTCTTGAGGGGATCAGCGATGAGTGTCTGGCGCTGCTCTGCCGCTACCCCTGGCCGGGGAATGTCCGGGAACTGGAGAATGCCATTGAGCGGGGGATAATCCTGATGCGCGGCCCTGTGCTCACCGAAAAGAGCCTGCCGCTGACCGTACTCCAGGCGCAAGCCCGGAGCGAAGAGCGCCGCTCCCCCCTGACCAGCGGATCACTCTCCGATGTCGAACGCCGACTGATCCTCGAGACCCTTGCCGAAACCGATGGAAACAAGAGCGAGGCGGCGCGAAGACTGGGCATTACCCGGAAAACCCTGCAGAATAAGCTGAACAGATACCAGGCTGGATGAGCTGATTCAGCTGTTACCCCGGATGGTTGCCTCTGGTCGGAGGCGGCCTGCACTGTCTCCAGGCTGCTTGAAGGTTGAGTAGTTTCTCCCTGAATTTTCACTATTTTTTCGAGTAATGCCCTCCTCCCGCTATTGATTGGCCGTTCTCTTGACAAGGAAAAACCGGCTCCTTATTGTTGGCACAGGTTTATGGAGGTTAGGCCGGCATAACACCCCGGGAATGTCGGGGTGCGTCGGTTTGGTTAAACAGTTTTTCTGCCCACGGGAGGAATAGGTGAACACCGCAAAAACAGGAGACGAACTTCAGGATACCGTTGAGGTGACTGCGGCGGAGGAAGAAGCTCAGAGCCCGGAAAGCGAAAATCCCGGTCCGGGCCAGGGTGAGAATGGGGCGGACGGGGCCGCCGGTGATCAGGCTGAGGAACTGGCTGCGGCGCGAGAAGAGGTCGTTGCCTTGCGTGACAAGCTGCTGCGGATGGCTGCGGAAAATGAAAATTTCAAGAAACGGGTAGAGCGGGAAAGACTCGCCACCTTGAAATATGCCGGAGAACACATCTTTCGCGAGATCCTGCCGGTGGTCGATAATCTCGAGCGGGCATTGTCGCTGGGGGTGGTTGACGGGGCCGATGCGGAAAAAAATCTCAATGCCCTGCTCGAAGGGGTGCAACTCACTCTGAAGAGCCTGTTGAGCACTCTGGAAAAATTCGAGGTTCGGGCCATCTCCAGTGTCGGCAAACCTTTTGACCCAAAAGATCAGGAAGCGATGTCGATGGATGTCAGCAGCGAGGTGCCGGCCAATCATGTCCTCACCGAGTTCGAGAAGGGGTACTACTATAAGGATCGCCTGCTTCGTGCTGCCAAAGTCATTGTTTCTTCAGGGGAAAAATAGACTCCAGGAATATTTTGTCACCGGCCTGAATTGCTTTGCCGGGCACTTGACAATTGAGTGAAAATGACAAAATTACCGGGGGTTGCCAAGTCTTGAGTAAAACGACCAATATTTTTTTGCAAAACCGTATGGATACTGATTCAGCGGGAACGATTCAAGGAGAGAGAAGATGGGTAAAATTATTGGAATAGATTTAGGAACCACCAACTCGTGCGTGGCGATCATGGAAGGTGGGGAGCCGAAGGTTATCGCCAACGTCGAGGGTAACCGGACAACCCCTTCGGTGGTTGCCTTTACTGACAGCGACGAACGGTTGATCGGGCAGATTGCCAAGCGGCAGGCGGTAACCAACCCGACCCGGACGCTGTACGCCATTAAAAGGCTGATCGGCAGAAAATTCACTGATGCCGAGGTAAAACGATCGATCGAGATCAGTCCGTTCAAGATCGTCGAAGGAACCAACGGCAGTGTCTCGGTGGATGTCGCCGGCAAGGTGTACCGGCCGGCGGAGATTTCGGCGATGGTGCTCGGCAAGATGAAGCAGACCGCCGAAGAGTATCTCGGTGAAGAGGTCACCGATGCGGTGGTCACCGTACCGGCCTACTTCAACGATTCTCAGCGTCAGGCAACCAAGGACGCCGGCAAGATCGCCGGGTTGAACGTTCTGCGGATCATCAACGAGCCGACGGCAGCTTCCCTGGCCTATGGGCTCGATAAAAAAGGCGAGGAGAAGATCGCCGTATTCGATCTCGGCGGCGGTACCTTCGATGTCTCCATCCTCGAGATCGGTGACGGCGTTTTTGAGGTCAAGTCGACCAATGGCGACACCTTTCTCGGTGGCGAAGACTTTGATATGCGCATCGTCAACTGGCTCGCCGACGAATTCAAACGGGAACAGGGCATCGATCTTCGCAAAGACAAGATGGCCCTGCAGCGCTTGAAGGAAGAGGCGGAAAAGGCCAAGATGGAGCTCTCCACCACCAAGGAGACCGACATCAATCTGCCCTTTATTACCGCTGATGCCTCCGGCCCGAAACACCTCAACCTCAAATTGAGCCGGGCCAAGCTGGAAAGCCTGGTGGAAGACCTGGTTGACCGTACCGTCGGTCCCTGCAAGACTGCTCTGAAGGATGCCGGGTTGAAGCCAGCGGACATCGATGAGGTGATTCTCGTCGGCGGAATGACCAGAATGCCGCTGGTGCAGGCCAAGGTCAAAGAGTTCTTCGGCAAAGAGCCGCACAAGGGGGTTAACCCCGACGAGGTGGTGGCGATTGGTGCCGCCATTCAGGGTGGGGTTCTCCAGGGTGATGTGAAAGACGTTCTGCTTCTTGATGTCACCCCCCTCTCGCTGGGCATCGAGACCCTTGGCGGAGTGACCACCAAACTGATCGAGAAGAACACCACGGTGCCGACCAAGAAGAGCCAGATATTCTCCACCGCCGCCGACAATCAGCCGGCGGTGTCCATCCACGTTCTCCAGGGAGAGCGGGAGATGGCCCAGGATAACAAGACCATCGGCCGCTTTGAGTTGACCGATATCCCTCCCGCGCCGCGGGGGGTGCCGCAGATCGAGGTCACCTTTGATCTGGACGCCAACGGCATCTTGAGCGTCTCGGCCAAGGATCTTGGCACCGGCAAGGAGCAGTCGATCCGGATTACCGCATCCTCCGGGTTGACCAAGGAGGAGATCGAACGGATGACCAAGGATGCTGAGATGCACGCCGAGGAGGACCGGCAGCGCAAGGAACTGGTCGAGACGAGAAACTCCGCCGACGCCATGGTCCACGCAACCGAAAAGAGCCTCAAGGATCTGGGTGACAAGGTTGACGCCGAGACCAAGGCCACTGTTCAGCGGGAGATCGAAAACGTCAAGAAGGTCAAGGACAGCGACGATATGGCGGCAATCAAGGCGGCGGTTGAGGCCTTGACCCAGGCCTCTCACAAGCTTGCCGAGTTGATGTATCAGCAGGCTGCCAAGGACAAGCCGGAAGGTGGCGATGATTCCGGTGCCGGCGGCGGTCAGGGCAAAAAAAAGGATGACGACGTGGTCGACGCAGACTTTGAAGAGGTGAAGTAGGGCAGGCAGGGCAAAAGGCCCGGTTCTGTCCACCAACCGGGGGATTGGCCCGGGTCACGTTTGTTCAGCTGGTGATGGAGATCAGGGAGTGGAGAGTGTTTCTCCACTCCCTTTTTTTTCTCTTTTGCATTATGGTTGCCGCTGCACCACTTTCTGCCACGGGCAAAGAGCTGTTTTCCCGTGGGGCCGTTTAACCCATAACCGCTAAAGATCATGAGAATTCTTTCAGGAATCCAACCCTCCGGGCAGCTACATATCGGCAACTATTTCGGGATGATGCAGACGATGATCGGCCATATGGAGAGCGCAGAACTCTACGTCTTCATTGTTGATCTGCACGCCCTTACCTCGGTGCATGACCGGGCGCGTCTGGCCGCTGGGACCATCGAGGCGGCAGCCGACTTTCTCGCCCTGGGGCTTGATCCGGACAAATGCATTTTCTGGGTGCAGTCCGATGTCCCGGAGGTGTGTGAACTGACCTGGGTGCTCTCCACCCTTACCCCGATGGGGCTGCTTGAGCGCTGCCACAGCTATAAGGACAAAGTGGCCAAGGGAATCGCTGCCAGCCACGGGCTTTTTTCCTATCCGGTGTTGATGGCGGCCGATATCCTGCTCTACCAGGCGGAACAGGTGCCGGTGGGGAAGGACCAGAAACAGCATCTCGAGGTGGCCCGCGACCTGGCAATCAAGTTCAACAACCAGTTCGGCGAGACCTTTGTCGTCCCTGAACCGGCGATCAGCGAGACCACCGCCCTGGTTCCGGGTCTTGACGGCCAGAAGATGTCCAAATCCTACGGCAACACCATTCCGATTTTTCTCGATGGCAAAGAGTTGAAAAAACGGGTGATGGCGATTGCCACCGACGCCACTCCGGTTGAAGCGCCGAAGAATCCCGATACCTGTACCCTGTATCAGCTGCTGTCGCTGTTTGCCGCACCGCCGCGCCTGGCGGAGATCCGTCGCCTCTATCTTGAGGGCGGCGCGGCCTACGGCTATTTGAAGCTCGAACTGCTCGAGCTGCTCAATGACCGTTTTGGCGAGGCCCGGCGGAAAAAACAGGAGTATCTCGCCGATCCGGAAATGGTCCGGCAGATTCTCCAGCAGGGAGCGATAAAGGCCCGGGAGAAGGCGGTGGCCACCCTGGATCTGGTCCGGGAGCGGGTCGGCCTGAAGTATTGAGCCGGCCTTATTCAGTCAACCGGCTCCCTCTCCCCCTTATGCTCGGGAGAGGGGCCAGGAGGTAAGAATCTATGGGCAACAGGGATTACGGGATAACCCGTGACCAGGCACTGGTCCTGCTCGGTGAGCAGTTGACCAATGACAATCTGCGCGGCCACTGTCTGGCCGCAGAGGCGGTTCTGCGGGCTTTGGCCGTCCGTCTCGGTGAGGATGAGGAGCTTTGGGGGCTGGCCGGGCTGCTCCACGACCTTGACGCGGAGAGCCAGCCCGATCTTGCCACCCATACCCGGGAGGCGGCAGCCCTGCTCAAGGAGCGGGGTGTCGATCAACGGATCGTCGAGGCGATCCGCCTGCACAATCCCACTGCCTGGCCGGGTGAGGAGCGCAGCGCTCCTCTGCATTATGCCCTTGCCGCAGGCGAGACCGTTACCGGCCTGATCATTGCCGCGGCGCTGGTCAATCCGGCCAGGCAGCTTGCAGCGGTGAAGGCAAAATCGGTAACCAAGCGCTACAAGGAGAAGGCCTTTGCCCGGGGGGCCGACCGCAGCACTATCGCCGAGTGTGAAAAGCTCGGTATTCCGCTGGCCGAGTTTTGCGCGCTCAGCCTCACGGCGATGCAGGCGATCAGCGGCGAGCTCGGTCTGTAGGGCGGCGGCGATGGATGCGATCGGCCGATTGACCGAAACCCTCTTTGCCGATACCCCGAAGGGTCTCCTTTACCACTACACCACCCTGAGCGGGATGCTTGGCATCGTCGGCAGCTGCAGTCTGTGGGCCAGCGATATTCGTTATATGAACGATTCCGCCGAACTCAAGCATGCCGGGGACCTGCTCCGTCTCGAGGTCCAGGAGCGGATCTCCCGCGGCCAGGGCCGGGCCGACCTCCTGGGCCAGTTTGCTGACTGGGTGGCGCACCGGATCACCAACGGCCATCTGCTCTTTGCCGCCTCCTTTCGGTCGCACGGCAACCTGCTCAGTCAGTGGCGTGGCTACAGTACCCATGGCAAGGGGGTCAGCCTCGGCTTTGCCGCCGAATCGATTCTTGCCTGCGCGACCCGCCAGCGGTTTCAGATCGGCAGATGCATCTATGCCCCGGCCACCCAGCGCCGGCTGATCCGCCAGGTGGTCGATGCGGTTGAGACCCAGGCCGGCAGGGACCTGGTTGGCACGGAAAACCGCCAGCAGCTGGCGGAAATCTATCAGGAGATCTTTGCCGCCATTGAGGTCGATCTGCTGCGGATAGCCGCGGTAATCAAACACCCCTCTTTCCGTGAGGAGCGGGAGTGGCGGATTGTTTCACCGGTGTATGCCGATGCCTCCGCCTGCCAGGTCAATTTTCGCGAGGCCCATGCCATGCTGGTCCCCTACGTCTCCTTTGACCTGCAACCGGAGAGTGGTGGAGCGCCGCGGATCGACCATGTCTATCTTGGCCCGACCTCAAACCGCAATATCTCGATGAACTCCCTGAAAATGTTCCTCGCCCAGAACGGCATCACCCCGGAGCGGGGCATCGACTACTGCCAGATCCCCTACCGCCAGAAGTAAGGTCAAGCAGCTTCGAGGGCTAGAGAAAAAGGGTGCCCTGCGGTTTTTTTAAAAGCCATTCCCCCACTGTGTGGGGGAGTGGCTGGCCGGTGGCGGCTAGCGGAAGTTGACCAGCTCGACGTCAAAGACCATGGTGGCGTTGGGCGGGATCGGCCCCCGGCCGGATGGGCCGTAACCGAGCTGGGGCGGGATGATCAGCACCCGTTTCTCACCCTTCTTCATGCCGAGCAGAGCCTCGTCCCAGCCCTTGATCACCTGGCCGTTGCCCACCGGAAAGTCAATCGGTTTGCCGCGGTCGTAGGAGCTGTCGAACTTTTTGCCGTCGAGCAGTTTGCCGGTGTAGTGGACACTGACCATCGCCCCTTTGGCCGGGCTGTCGCCGCTGCCTTCCTCGACCACCACATACTGCAGGCCGGATGGGGTGGTTACCGCGTTGGGCCACTGCTCCTTGATCAGTTGCTGCTCAGCCTCCTGGGCACCTTTTTCCCGCTCCCGCTGTCGGTTGCCGAGTCCGGCGAGCAGGCTGTCGAAGGCCGCCTGGTCACTTTTGAAGGCCTCAGCTTCCTGACCAACCCGGAGAATCTCCAGGGTGGTGATGGTGTCGTTGGCGGCAATCTTGTCGACCACATCCTGTCCGGAGACCACCCGGCCGAAGACGGTATGTTTGCCGTCCAGCCAGGGGGTAGCGACATGGGTGATAAAGAACTGGCTGCCGTTGGTGCCCGGTCCGGCATTGGCCATGGAGAGGATCCCTGGGCCGCTGTGCTTGAGGGTCGGGTCGATCTCGTCGGGGAAGGTGTAGCCGGGACCGCCGGTGCCGGTGCCCAACGGGCAGCCACCCTGGATCATGAAATCGGCAATCACCCGGTGGAACTTCAGGCCGTCATAATAGCGATCGCCCTTCATCTTCGCCCCGCCACCGAGCTCCTTGGTGCCTTCGGCCAGGCCGACGAAATTGGCGACGGTAAGCGGGGTTTTCTGGTATTCAAGCAGGCAGACGATTTCGCCTTTGCTGGTGATAAATTTTGCGTAAAGGCCGTCTTTAAGTGATGATTTTGCCATTCCTGGTTCTCCGGATAAAAGGATGAGGGTTAATAACAGTCCAAACAGGGTGCAGATTCTAGCCATCGATTCTCCTTTTGCAATGCTTTTATGGTAACTCACCGGCCTCTTCCGGCACGGCGAGCAGTAAAGATCAGGGATGCGGCCGGGCGGGCGGCGGGTGGCTCAACTCTACTGAGAGGAGCTTTTCCTGCTGCTCCTCCCCAGCCGGGCGCAGTACCGCCAGCCGAATGGTGTCGCCAGCGCGTCGATCCAGCAGAGCAATCTGCAGATCGGCCATCTCCGCCACCGCCATCCCGTCAATGCTGACAAGGATATCGCCGGGCAGCAGTCCACCGGCTGCCGCCTTGCCGTGGGGGCTCAGTTCGCTGATCTGCAGGGCACTGCCGGATTCGCTGGCGATGGTCTCCAGGACAACGCCGATTTTCGGGGTTTCTGCCAGGTGTACGGGTGGGTTGAAGAAAAAATAGTCGGTCTGGTCGGCCAGGTCCGGCGGCGCCACGTCGTCACCGATGTTGACCACTGTCCGTTGACGTACCGGCAGCTGTCGGGCCACCCGGGGAGGAATCCCGGAGTCTTTGCGGGTATGCTGCGATCCGGCCAGGACCACCAAACGGTGTTCCGGGTGGCCCCGGAGAAAGGCGACCACCTCGGCGGCCATGGTCTCGTCCCAGAGGGCCTGGGCCTGCACGAATCCAGCCAGGCTGCCACTGCCGTGCCCCCCTTGACGATGCTGGTCATGGACCGCCTTGAGCCGGTCGAGGTAGCCGGGCAGGTCGAGGGAGCGGTCCAGGGGCAGAGCCTGCCGCTGTTCGGCAGTCAGTCCTTCGGTGCCGCCACCCTGGGATACCGCGGAGACGATCTGCCGGTCGAGGTTGATGCCCCGCACCGGCAGGCCATGCCGCCGGGCAAAGTTGACAATATCACGGTAGAGCCGGTAATCAAAGCGCCACACCTGATAGTAGCCCGACTCTTTGAGAAAGTCGGCTTCGCTCAGGCTGCCGTCGCCCAGGGTATAGCGGTCGAGAACCGGTTGGGCTGATGCCGGAAACATCTCCATGCCGATTGCTATTTTCGGGTCCCTGGCGTGGAGGGCTTCGATCAGCCGGAGTTGCAGGCGGTGGTCGGCCAGGCTGGTGTGGGTCTCCCCGACGTAAATCACTCTGGCCTCGGCCAGTTGGCCAACGATTTCAGAAAAATCATTGAGGCTGCTGCTTGCCCCGCCCGCCGGTAACTGATCGATCACAAAAGTGAGGCCATTCTGGCCCGGGGTGATGGATTTTTGCCGATTCCGTCCGTCGGCAAACTCGAGGTAGGAGTAGCGGCCGTAATGGCGGAGCAGCCGCGCGGCGGCGGCGGTCTGCTGCCGGTCCGGGCTGCTGATCAGCACCGCGATCCGCTGGTCGTTGAAGGGGTTGCGGCGGACGTCGATGGTTAAGCCGTCCTCCGGGTGGCCGGGCAGGGCAAAGAGTGCCCGGGCCGCCGGTTGGCTGCTGCCGAGAAAGAGCAGGTCATGTTCGGCCAGCTCCTGGTTGGTGGCGGTCAGGCCGGTAAGCAGCCGGGGCTGTTCCGGGGCAAGAAGGCTGAGCAGAGGCTGGTAGATCTCCCGCTGCTCTTCGTCGCCAAGGATCACCAGCGGGTCCGGAGCGCCGAGCAGGCGGGACCAGACCGGCGGAAACTCAGCGGCGGCGAGCTGGCGGAGCATGCTGAACTCCGGATCAAGGCGCAGTTCAACCGGCAGCCCTTTTACGGGAATGCGCACTTCAGTGGCGGTGGCGGAGGTGCTCACCCTGACCCGGGTTACCCCGGTGGCGGTCTCCACCCACATCGGGACCGCCAGGCTGAAGGGTTCGTCGCTTAACTGGCGCAGGGAAAAGACCAGGACCGGTTCGGCCCCCTGATATTCGATGCGGATCTCCCGGGCATCGAGCTGGGGCAGGTCGGTGCGCTGCAGACGCTCGGTGAAGAAGTGGCTGAGATCCTGGCCACTGGTTGCCGAAAAACTGGCCTGAAGGTCGCTCCACGAGGCACGGCGGCCGACATTGTCGGTATAGAACCGGCGCAGCCCCTCCCGCAGGGCGGCGGGACCGATATGCTCGCGCAACTCGTGGAACAGCATGGCCCCACGCTGGTAGCCCACCGCCCGTTTGGCTTCGGCCATCGCCTGGCTGTGGCTGGCGGAGGTAAACTCAGCCAGGGGTATCGCCCCTTCCGGGTGTACCTGACTGAGATATCTGCTGATCGCCTCTAAACGGACGGCGGCCCCTTCGCCGCGATCCTCGCGAAAGGCATGGTCGGTGAGAAAGGTGGTCAGCCCTTCGCACCAGTTTCCCTGGTGCGAGTCAACCCCTACGGCATTGCCGAACCAGGAGTGGACAATCTCGTGGCCGAGGGAGGTCTCCTTGATGAAGGGGAGGCGGAGTACCGCCTGGCCGAGCAGGGTGAAGGTGGGCATGCCGTAGCCGGTGGGCAGGCGGTTGGCGGTGATCACGTAATGGTTATAGGGAAATGGGCCGATTTCGGCCTCAAAGCGCCGGAGGTAGGCGGCCGCCGCCTGCCGGTAGCCATCGGCCAGATCCTGGTCTTCGGCAAAGAACAGCGAATAGACGGTCAGCCCGTCACGGACCGGCTGGCTGCCGAGGAGATATGGTCCGGCGATAAAGTGGATTGTCGTGCTTGGTATGGAAAAGTGGGCGTGGACGGTATTGCCCTGACGCTCCAGCGGGAAATGGTCGGATTGGGTCAGGGCGGTAAAATGTTCCGGCACGGTGGCACTCAAGGTGAAAGGCAGCGGTCGCTGCGGGATAGGGTGCCAGTTACCGGTGAGAACTATGCCGGTTTCGCCGATCTGGTTATCCCCCCCCGGGGCCACCTGGCGGGTATAGGAGAGGTAGAGGGTCCGCGCAGTGTCGACCGCCGGGAGAATCAGGGCATCCCGGAGCGGCTGCAGGCTCTGTTCCCGACCATGCTCATCGCGCAGCAGACTGCCGGTCAATTCCAACTGGGGGAAAAAGAGTGCCAGCTGCTCCCCGGCGGGAATGGTGACCCGAGCGGTTCCGATCAGCCGGGCTGCGGGGAGGTCGAAACTGATCGACAGCTGGTACTCTCCTCTGCTCGGTTCTGGTGGCGGATTGGCCGGGGCCAGGGCGGGCAGGGTGAAAAGCAGGGTGAGGACAAGAGAAAATTTGGCGAAAAGCAGCATTGTCGGGTATCCATGGGCTGTGCGGCCGCCGCTGCCATGCAGGCTGCCGCAGGCCTTAAAAAGGAGGTTGTTCTGAAAATGTCCTCATAGTGTAATATCGATGGGATGATCATGCTAAAAAAAACCTGAGAATCGGCAAAACTGTACCTTGACCGGTACGGAACGGCGAATTGTCCGAGGCATGGATGGTGTTGCCCCGTCGAAGTGGCCTGAGGAGACAGATGCAGTTGCCGTAGGGTGCGTCATACGCACCACTTTGATGCCGTATGGGGGGCTTGCTGGTTGGTGCGCGGTGCGCACCCTGCAATGAACTGCTGGTTGGAACGCCACAACTGAAGGGAAGACCAGGTATGAAAATCATTAGTAATGTATACCAACCTGACCCTGGAACGGTGGTCGGTAGACTGCCTGGCCTTGCCTCGAAGCTGCATCGCGAAAGGCCCGGCAGGCTGGAGAACAGGGCCCGAAGGGTTGCGGACACGACGTCCGCAACCGGCGGCCAGGCCAGGGATGGCCTGTCTGCCGGCCTCTCCAACCTGACGAGACGGCCGAAGCGCCGCAGCTTCGAGGCAAGGCCAGGCAGTCTGAGCAAAGTGATTTTCATAATTTACTCATGCCGCAGTGCGGTATGGAGGAGGAGTTGATGGAGAAGAGCCCGGAAAGGATCAGGATTGTCGGGATCAATGCCCGCTTCAGCCACTCCTGTCTCGCCCTGTTCTATGTCCGCAATGAGCTGGAAAAACACTGCCCCGGAGTAGTTGGCGAGATCGTCCAGGCAACCATTAACGACAACGTCTTCGAACTGCTTCTCCGGCTGAGTGAAGGGGCTCCCCGGGTAGTCTTTTTCTCGGCTTCAATCTGGAACAGCATCCTCGTCGAGCGGCTCTGCCGCGATCTCCATCTCTGTCTGCCCGGTTGCCGGATGGTCCTTGGTGGCCCCCAGGCGGCGGTACTCGGTGCCCGTCTCGGACCGGAGTTTACTACCGTGGTCCTTGGCGAAATCGAGGCGGTCGATCCGGCTTTCTACCGGGATCTTCTCTCCGGCACCCTCCGCAGGAGTTATGCTGCGCTGTCCACCGAGGGACCGAGGCCCCCCTTTGGCAATCCGTATCGCCCCGAGGATTTTTCCGGGCCTCTGGCCAATCGGTCTATTTACTACGAAAGCTCCCGTGGCTGCCCTTTTCACTGCAGCTATTGCCTTTCGGCTGCCGAACACGGGGTACGCCACAAAGATCTGGCCGAGGTTCTGGCCGAACTCTCGCTGATTCTCGCCTGCCGGCCGAAGGTGGTGCGTTTTGTCGACCGGACCTTTAACGATCAGCCGCAGCGGGCTCTGGCGATCTGGCACATGCTCGCCGCCTGCGGTGGGGAGACCCTCTTCCATTTTGAAATAGCCCCGGAAAGATTCAGCGAGGAGATGTTTGCCTTTCTGGCCGGGATCCCGCCAGGCCGTTTCCAGTTTGAAATCGGGGTGCAGTCGACCAACCCGGCCACCCTGGCGGCGATTAACCGACGGATCGATCCGGAGGTTGCTGCCGGGACGGTCCGCCGGCTGGCCGGCCCCGGCAATATCCATCTCCATGTTGACCTGATTCTTGGCCTGCCCTACGAAACCCGGGAGAGTTTTGCCGGCTCTTTTCGGGATATTTTTGCTCTCGGTGCCCACTATGTGCAGATGGGTCTGTTGAAGATCCTCCCCGATACCCCGATCAGCCGCCAGGCGGCGGACTGGGGCTACCGCTACAGCAGTGATCCGCCCTACGGGGTGTTCTGCTCCCAATGGCTCGATCATCCGGGTCTTGCCGAACTCTACCACTTTTCCGAGGTGGTTGAGCGTTTTGTCAATACCCGTTACTTTGTCTCTCTGTGGAGCTATCTGCGACGGATCAATGAGGATGCCTTCGCCTTTTTCGAAAAGCTGCTGGCCATCTGCCGCCGGCAGGACTTTTTTCAGCGTGCGCCAACCCAGGAACTGCTCTGTACCATCCTCGTCACTGCCGCCGAAGAGCGGCATGATAGAGCACTGTTGGTCGAACTGCTCCGCTATGACTGGCTGCGCTGCGGCTTTCGTTTTCTCCCTGATGCCCTGCAGCTCCCAGCCGATGTGGAATCTCCGGCGGCCACCCGATCCGCCCTCTACCAGCGATTGCCGCCTGTTCTCCCCGGTCTGTATCAGCCCAGCGAACGAAACCATTTTTTCCGTAAATCCTTTTTCCTCCGGGTTTCCCGGGAGCTGCTCCGGGAAATTGGTCTGGAGGAGGGTGGGGCGGAGTCGGTGATCTGTTTTCTGGCGGAACGGGAAAAGAGCCTCTATGGTCTGCAGCGGGTGGTATGCCTTTAGGGAAAAAGGGTTGACCCTGGGAAATGCCGGTTTATAGTGACGGGCTGTGTCTTATTGATCGGGATAACTGATTTTTTAACAGGGTGCTCCGGCGTGGGGGGAAAAGGGTATGGCCGCATATAAAATTAAAAGGATAAACAACATAGCAAAGGCCGGGCTGCGGCAGTTCAACGAGCAGTTCATGGTTTCTGCCGAAGAGGAGCAGCCGGACGGGATCGTCCTGCGCAGCTCGCCGCTGAATGTGGATGACTATCCGAGCCTGCTTGTCGTGGCCAGAGCTGGTGCCGGGACCAACAACATCAATGTCGACCGGGCCACCGAAAAGGGTATCTGTGTCCTCAATACCCCCGGCGCCAACGCCAACGCCGTGGTCGATCTGATTTTTCCGATGATCGGGGTGTGGCGACGGAAGATCTACCTGGGGATAGAGTTCTGCAAGTCCCTGTCAACCCTGCCCGCCGATCAGGTTAACCGTGAAGTTGAGGCCCGCAAGGCGGCCTTTAGAGGGGAAGAGCTGGCCGGCAAAACCCTGGCGGTGATCGGTCTCGGCCAGATCGGGGTCAGGCTGGCCAATGGTGGGGTTTTCCGCCACATGGAGGTCAAGGGCTACGACCCGGCTCCGGCAATGGCCAATGTCCATCAACTCTCGCCAAAGGCGCGGATCTGTCGTTCCCTGCGCGATGCGGTGGGTGATGCCGACGTGGTCAGTCTCCATCTGCCGCTCAACGAACAGACCCGTAATCTGGTCAACGATGAATTTATCGCCCGGATGAAGCGGGGCGCCCTGCTGGTCAACTACTCACGGGGGCCGATTGTCGACGAGGAGGCGGTGCTTCGCGCCCTGGACAGCAGCTATCTCGAGGCCTACCTCTGTGATTTCCCCAGTCCCGCCCTGGTGCGGCACGCCCGGGTGTTAACCACGCCCCATCTCGGTGCCTCGACTTCGGAATCGGAAGAAAACTGTGCCAGTATGGCGGTTCGGGAGCTGATCGGTTATCTGAAATACGGCAACATCGTCCACAGCGTCAATTTCCCCAATGTCGAATCGACCCCGGCCGATCAGATCCACACCCGGTTGATTGTCATCAACCGCGATGTGCCAGGGATGATTGCCTTTGTCACCAACGTCTTTGGCGCACATCAGGTAAACATTGCCAGTTATTTGAACCGCTCCAATGGCCAGGTGGGCTATAATATCATTGATGTTGAATCAGTCGTTCCTGCCGCAGTTGTTAAAGAAATTGCACAAAATGAAGATGTTATCAGGACAAGAGTGATCAACTTCAAGGAGTAGTGCTCTGCGTGGCCAAAAGAGCGATCCAAAAATTTGCACGGCCTGCGGGCAGCCCAACGGCCAGCCCTGGCAGTTTTTCTTCGGGCTTGAGGCAAGGCCCGGTTAAAGAAATTGTACTCGGCCGCGGCCGAATACCTGATGGAACGCAAGGCTGTCAACGTATACTCGCCGAGATTGTTCAGTATTTTATTTGTTTAGATTACTGGCATAAAATGTGCAAAACCAATAATGCTGTAACTCTTCTCTCTTTTCTCCTGGGAAAACCGGACCACCCTGCTCGGGTCCGGTTTTCTTGTTTTATCGCTCCCCTTCAGCTGACCTCGTGCTGATGAGCCATCCTGTCCTGCCCGTGGTCCTGCAGCGCGCGACAGCTTACGATCGTCTGGAGCTGCTTCAACAGATTGACACTGCCATTCTCGAGTTGGGGCGAGACAGAAGCTGGCACGGGCGGACTGTGCTGCTTAAACCGAACCTGATCAGTGCCAGCGGCCCGGCGTTGAGCTGTACCCATCCCCAACTGGTTGCGGCAGCTGCCGTGTGGTTTATTGATCATGGTGCCCGGGTCATTGTCGGCGACTCCCCCGCATTTGGCAGTGCCGCTGGGGTGCTCGCGAAAAGGGGAGTGGCCGATGCCCTGCATGGCCTGCCGATCACATCTATTGAATTTGCCGAGACTACAGAGGTTGAATTGCGTGGCGGCGTGCGGCTGAAAGTGGCTGCGGCGGCCCTGCAGGCCGACCTGGTTGTCGGATTGCCGAAGATCAAGGCCCACCAGCAGCTGCTGGTGACCATGGCGGTAAAAAATCTCTTTGGCATAGTCAAGGGTACCCGAAAGGCATTTCTGCATATGCGGCATGGCGCGGATCACGACCACTTTGCCGGTCTGTTACTTGACCTTGTTCCCCTTCTGCCGGCTCAGCTCCACCTTGCCGATGCTCTCGAGACCATGCATCAGAGCGGTCCACTGCATGGCAGCCCGCTGTCGCTGCACTGCCTTGCCGCCGCCGTCAATCCTCTGGCCCTTGATACCGCG
>JAZBOD010000588.1:0-6854 GCA_036350955.1 Desulforhopalus sp.
AATATCGTTTTCGGATTGCAGATCGAGAATATTGATGCCCCGCCTGGTGAACTCGCCAAGAATATCGGCAAGCATCCCGACCCGGTCACGGAGTGGCCTGGTAATGATGGCAGTAGCATCATAGCCGGTAACCGGAGCAGCCTCCCGCCCGATGACGGCAAAGCGTGTCCGATTGTGGGCTGCTACCTCACGGGCCAACAGGTGAAAGCCATTACTGCGGACCAATGCCTCCGACTCGATTACCGCCCACGATGACCTGCCCTGGCGGTGAATATCGGCCATGGCCTGATCGATATCCTGAACCGCCATCAAGGTCGCGTCGGGAAAGTGTGCATCGATATACTCATCACACTGCCTGAACACCGAACTCCTGCCAACAATTGTATCGATTACCCCACCGTGCTCCTCAGGGTTTTGCAGAACACCAAGCGAGAGGTGGATGGGCAGTACGACATTATCAATCCAGAAGCCGTTTTCCATCCTGGCGATCAGGCGGAAATACTCTTTCACCTCGCCCTCGCGCGTGTTATAGACCGGAATGAGCGCATAGCGGGCCGTGCCGGAAGCAAAAGATGCGAGAATATCGGGGAGTCTTTTAAAGAGGAGGATCTCTGCATCCGGATCATACTGAGCAGCCGCGAGATGGCTGTCCGACCCGACAGGGCCTAGGGTGGCGATTGGAGACATAGTCGTCGGTATACATGGGAAAAGGAAAAAGCAACACCGATGATCTGGCCGACAGTGACCAACTCGCCAAGAGACGAACCAGTGGCCAGACCTCGGAACCGTCTGCGCCCCGCAGGGTATCCACTGCTGCGGGTTTAAGCAACCTTTAACGACATTTTTCTCCTCAACCGGGCTGCTCCCGCCAATGCCAAGATGAATAATCCGGTCAGCGAGTACCTCACTGCGTTACACACCTCCGACAGATACGGGCCGCAGGTGGTGGCACGCCGGCGAATTCTACCATCCGCCAGCTGTTACAGTGAGGACTTTCCGCCGCTCGATCCAGCTTTGCGGCAAGGCCTGCAGTCCCTTGGCATCAACCGACTTTTCAGCCACCAGCACCAGGCGATCAGCGAGATCCTTGCCGGGAAAAATGTCGTCGTTGCCACTCCTACCGCCTCTGGAAAAAGCCTGATCTATAATCTGCCGGTGGTCAATGAACTCTATACGGCAACACCCGGCCACGCCCTCTACATCTTTCCCCTTAAGGCTTTGGCCCGCGACCAGATGGCGGCGCTGCTGCGTCTTGGTGCCGGGCTCGACCCTCAGCCGCAGCAGCGCCAACAGCCTCTTGCCGCACTGTTTGACGGGGACATCCCGGCCCGAGAGCGAAAGAAAATCACCTCACGGCCACCGACGGCGCTGATTACCAACCCGGAAATGCTCCATCTGGCTCTGTTGCCTTACCATCACAACTGGGCAGGCTTTTTTGCATCCCTGCGTTATGTGGTGATTGATGAGGTGCACAGTTACCGTGGCGTCTTTGGCAGCCACATGAGTTGGGTCATCCGCAGACTGCAGCGGATCGCCGCCCATTACGGGGCCCGTCCGACCTTTGTCCTGCTCTCGGCGACCATCGGCAATCCTGGAGAATTGGCGGAGATGCTCCTCGGCGAAGAGGTGTCGGTCATTACCGAATCTGGAGCCCCCCAGGCGGAAAAGGAGCTTGTCCTGCTCAATCCCTGGAACGGTGCCGCCCATGCCGCCGGTCAGCTGCTTGAAGCCGCGATGAAGAGGGGATTACGTACCATCGTCTACACCAAATCGCGGAAAATGACCGAATTAATCCACCTGTGGAGCGCCCCCCGCCTTGGTGGCCTGGCAAATCGGCTCAGCGCCTATCGGGCCGGGTTTTTGCCGGAAGAACGGCGGGAAATCGAGGAAAAACTCTTTTCCGGCGAGTTGCTTGGGGTGGTCTCAACCTCGGCACTCGAACTGGGGATAGACATTGGTGACCTCGATATCTGCATACTTGTCGGGTATCCCGGCTCGATTCTCGCCACCATGCAGCGGGCCGGCAGGGTGGGCCGGGGCAGACGTCACTCGGCGACAGTCCTGATCGGTGGCGAAGATGCCCTTGATCAGTACTTCATGCGCACACCGGAAGACTTTTTTACCCGCACCCCGGAATCTGCAGTTCTCAACCATTTCAATCCGGCAATTGTCGACCAGCATCTGCGCTGTGCGGCCGCAGAAAATGTACTTATCGAAAACGAAAAAATCCTAAAAAACGTAACTATAAGAGAAAGAGTTGATATACTTTCGAAAAAAGGCAGCCTCCTGGAAACAGCCTCCGGCGGCACATGGCTTGCCGCCGGCAGATACCCTCACCGTCAGGTCAGCCTGCGCGGCGGGGGACGGCAGATGGCGATAATCGATGGCCAAAGTGGTGAAATTGTTGGCGAGATCGATGCCATTCGGGGGATGCGCGACTGTCACCCCGGCGCAGTGTATCTCCACCGGACGACCAGCTATCTGGTTGATCGCTTCGATTTCGAGAGTGGCGAGGTGGTTGTTCATCGGGAGAGTCCGCTCTTTTTCACCCGGCCACTCAGCGAAAAGCGTACGGAGATAGTCTCGGTTACCTCCCGGCGCACCTGCTCTGGAACAGAACTTTTTTGCGGGGTGCTCAAGGTCTCGGAAAAAATCACCGGGTTTCAGCGCTGGCACAGCAGAACCCGAAAACTGCTGGGCACTTTTCCCCTCGACCTGCCGGAGTTGGTGATTGAGACGGAAGGCACCTGGCTGGAGATTCCTGCGGAGGTGCTCGATGGGCTGGAGAAGAGGCAGTACCACGTGATGGCTGCCCTCCATGCCCTGGAGCATGCGCTGATTGCCCTCCTGCCGCTCTTCATCCTCTGCGACAGCAGTGACCTCGGCGGTATTTCCTCTCCGATGCATCCGCAGACGGAAAAGGCGACGATATTTGTCTACGATGGTCACCCCGGGGGCATCGGCCTGAGCCAGGAGGCTTACCAGTTGATGGATAAGCTTCTTCGCCAAGCACACCGAACTGTCGAATCCTGCCCCTGTGAAAACGGTTGCCCATCCTGTGTCCACTCATCGCGGTGCGGCTCTGGAAATCGACCGATTGACCGCTTAGCCTGTGTTGCCCTGTTGGCAACACTGCTGCAGTCCCCTTCGGGAAGACTCGAGCAAAGGCCTCTGCCGCCGCACCAAGAATCCGCAGGCATGGCAACGGCCCACCTGGGCCCCGGCAGAACCGAGAAGGGCCTGTCCGGCCCTCAGCCCCGGGCTTTCCCGCCCGGTAACTTCTGTGTCTTTGATCTTGAGACTATCCGTTCCGCCGAAGAGGTTGGCGGATGGGGGAGAGCGGAGCGGATGGGCATGGCCTTGGCCGTACTCTACGACTCACCGAGCAACTCCTTTAGCTGCTACCGGGATGTGGATGCGTCCCGGTTGGTCCAGAAGCTGCAGCAATATTCACTGGTGGTCGGTTTCAACAACAAGAGGTTTGACAACCGGGTCCTCTCCGCCTACACCGACGCCAATCTGAGCCAACTGCCGAGCATCGACCTCCTCGAGGAGGTCCACGGTCATCTCGGCTATCGGCTGAGCCTGCACCGTCTTGCCGAAACGACCCTGGGCACAGGGAAATCGGCGGATGGCCTGCAGTCCCTTCAGTGGGTCCGGGAGGGTCGACTGGACCTGGTGGAGCGGTATTGCCAAAGGGACGTCGAGATAACCCGCGATCTGTTCCTCTATGCCCTGCAGCACGGGTTTTTGCTGTTTACCAACAAGGCTGGCCACCGGGTGCGGCTCCCCCTCGATCTCAAGCGGCGCATGAGCGCCCTGCTGCAGGCTGGCCGACCGGCCTCTCCAGCCTGACGAGAGGACGTAGAGCGTTGCATTTGCAGGGAAGTAGAGACAGCCAGGGCAAGAAAATTTGCCTGTCAGGGCGCTAAGGCCAGAGCAGAGGACTGTAGATCCAACCGGTGGTGCCGCTGCTGTGTTTCACCTGAGTCCATTTCCCTTGCGTACTCAGTCTGGTGAGGACTACTCCGCGCTCGACATCGGCGACAATGCTGGCTTTGGTAGAAGGTTCCGAGCGCATGTTGACGCTTTTTTGGGCGTTGACGATTACCGTGTCCCCGGCTTTGACTATTGACTGGTGAATCCAGCCGCTGTCTTTGTCAAAATCGGTTACCTGGTACCACTCTCCCTGTTGCTTTTCAACCTTCAGGGGGTACCCGGTAAAAAGTTCCATCGATGCCGGATAGTTGGTACCAGGCCCGGTGCGGACATTGGCCTTATCGGTGGTGACCGACAGATATTGGTTGGCCTGGACCTGGGCAGGCAAAAAACAGGAGCAGCAGCCGGCAATCAGCAGGGCATTAAAAAATTTCTTCATGGGAAAAACTGGTCTTTTCATATTTTTTATCCAAATGATTAAGCAGGTTACACCTGCTTACCGCCTTAATCGATCCCTTCTCTATAGCATTAATCACCGCGCAAGTCAAACATCATTGCCACCTGTTTCTCCCTTGGCAAGGGCAAAAGAGAGTGAGGGTGTTCCTTGAGCCATCTCGGCTACAGCCCCCAGGGGCAGGGTCAGGTTACCGGGGCAGTGCCCGCTGGGGAAATTCCCCCAAATCGGCATTGACCGATCGCCGGCGATTTCCAGAATTCGTTGCCAAACCGTCTCCCGGCACCGCTGATCATCAGTGTTGGCCGTGCCAGTACCGCTGGAAAAATCGCCGAGAATGAGGCCCCTGATTCCGTCAAATTTGCCGGCCAACCAGAGTTGGGTGAGCATCCGGTCGAGGCGGTAAGGCGCTTCGTTGGTATCCTCAAGAAAGACAATTTTCCCGCGCCAGGAACACTCATACGGGGTGCCGAGCAGGGTGAGCAGGCTGGCCAGGTTGCCACCCACCAGCGGGGCATGGACGTTTGGCGCATCCTGGAGAATCTCAATCTTGCTGGAGGCGATTCTTTCCCACCAGCCACCGGTAAGCGCACGATAAAATCGCTCGAGAGCGACTTGGGTAGCGCCCGCGAGCGAGGTGAGAACCGGGCCATGCAGGGAGATTACCCCGGTTTGCCCGTAGAGATAGTTCTGCAGGACGGTAATATCGGAAAAACCGACGACCATTTTCGGCTGGCGGGCGAACAGGGCAATATCAATTCCGCCAAGCATCCTCAGGCAACCGTAGCCCCCCCGCAGGGCCAGCAATACTTTGACTTCAGGGTCACTGACCAGCTGATTGAACTCTCTGCTCCGGTTCTCATCACTGTCGGCCAGATAAGAGCAGCCCGACCAGAGTTCACGGGGAAAACGCACCGCAAAACCCATCTCTTGGAGAATGCTCACTCCCCTGGCAAAAAGCCGCGGCTCCTGGAGTTGACCGGCGGGGGCAATTATCCCGATAGTATCTCCCGGTCTGATTGGCGGTGGCTGGCGGATGGTCGTCATCAGACCTTGAGCTTTGCATGGATCAGTGCCAGGCCGGAAACCGTCAGTAACGGGTCAACCACCTCGATAGAAGCGGAGAAAGGCGCGAGCAACCGGGCCATTCCCCCGGTGGCAATCACCTTGAAGGGCTCGTCTTTGCCGACACCCATCTCCTGGCGGATACCGGCGACCAGACCATCAACCATCGCCCCGTAGCCGTGCATAATCCCGCTCTTCATCGCCTGGACCGTCGATTTGCCGATAACCCCGGCCGGGGCGGCACTGATGTCGATATGGGGCAGACGGGCCGTACGGTTGGCGAGGGCCTCAAGGGAGATGGCAATCCCTGGGAGTATTGCCCCACCAAGGTAGGTGCAGCCCTCACCGACACAGTCAAAGGTGATCGCCGTGCCAAAGTCAATCACCACCAGCCTGCTCTGGTAACGATGCCAGGCGGCTATGCTGTTGACCAGGCGGTCAGCCCCAACTTCTGCGGGATTGTCGAGATCGACCCTGATCATCTCCCGCAGGTTGTCCACCCGGACGACGAAGAGATTTTTACACAAACGGGCGCCAAGGTACTTTTCGCAGCAGGCGATCCAGGCATTTTCCAGGGTGGGCACGACACTGGCAATGATAATGCTCTCGATATTCTCCAGAGCAATATCCGCCATCTGCCACAGGGCATGGTATTGGATAATCAGTTCGTCGGCGGTACTCTTCCGGGTTGACTGCATCCGCCACTGTCCGATGAGTTGGTCCCCGGCAAACATTCCGCTTACGGTATGGGAATTCCCGATATCCACGACAAGAAACATATCACCTCCCTGGTAACCCCGCTGTCACAACCAATACTGAAAATCACCGCCGACAGGAACTTGAGTCTTGCCTTTGGCGGCAATCGACCGCAAGGTAGCGTATATTTATGGAGATTGCGTCTGTTTTTTCCTATTCACTCGACAATTTTCCCGCAGTGGAGGTGTATCAGACCATGGAAACCATCTACCTGATCTCGACGACCCTGGAGGACAAAGATGCCGCGCACCACCTCGCTGCGCACCTCCTGGACCAGCGGCTCATCGCCTGTGCCCAGATTACCGGGCCGGTTACCAGCCTGTTCCGTTGGCAGGGCGAACAAACTACGGCAGAGGAGTGGCTGCTGACCGTAAAAACTGCGCCGCATCTGGCCCAGGCCACCAAGGTGGAGATCTCCCAGAAACATCCCTACGAGGTCCCGGAAATTATCGGCCAGGAAGTAGGCGATGTCAGCGAAAGCTACCGAACCTGGCTTGCTGAAGAGGTTCGACCATGAAAAAGCAGCCTGGTGGATACCGAAAAAAACGGACCGGCGAGTACATCTGCCACTGCTGCAAAAAGCCACAGCAATTTTGCTGGAGTTGTCCCTGTGGTTTTATGATCTGCAAAAGCTGTTTCG
>JAZBOD010000589.1:0-5555 GCA_036350955.1 Desulforhopalus sp.
TTAAGGCGTGCACCGAGGCCTATGAAGTGCTCTCCGACGAGCGGAAACGGCAGATTTATGATACCTATGGTCATGAAGGGTTAAAAAGCAGCGGCTACCGGGGCCCGGGCAGTGCTGAAGATATCTTTTCCAGCTTTGGCGACATATTCGGTGATCTTTTTGGCTTTGGCGGGGCCACCCGGGGCCGCACCCGACGGGATGGGCCGCAACCTGGCAACGATCTGCGTTACGATGTCGAGATATCCTTTATGGAGGCGGTGCACGGGGTCTCCAAAGAAGTTCAGCTGACCCGGCGCGATACCTGCTGGACCTGTGAGGGGAGCGGCAGCCGCCCTGGCCACCGCAAAGAGACCTGCCCGACCTGCCACGGCCGAGGTCAGGTCATCCGCTCCCAGGGCTTTTTCCAGATGAGTTCCACCTGCCCGCAGTGCCGGGGGGAAGGGGAGATTGTCACTGATCCCTGCAGCGACTGCCAGGGCAGTGGCCTGGTGGAAAAGACCAAAAAGGTGGCCTTGAAAATTCCCGCCGGAGTGGACAGCGGTGCACGGATGCGTCTGCGCGGTGAGGGAGAGGGGGGCCGGCGGGGTGGGCCGGCCGGGGATCTCTATGTGGTGGTCCACGTTCAGGAACACGATTTTTTCAAGCGGGACGGCGATACCATCTACTGCCGGTTTCCGGTTTCGATGGTTCGGGCCGCCCTTGGGGCCAGGCTGGAGATCCCGACCATCTACGGCAAGAAGCACCTGGATATCCCGGCCGGCAGCCAGTCCGGCGATCTCTTCACCCTTGCCGGTGAGGGGGTGGCTAACCTGCGTGGCCGTGGCAAAGGGGATATGGTGGTTGAACTGCAGGTCATGACCCCGACCAACCTCTGCGAGGAGCAGAAAAAGGTGCTGCGGGATTTTGACACCCTTTGTGTCCAGCATGGCCAGCACAAGGAGGAAGAGGGATTTTTCAAGCGCCTGTTCAACGAAGTGCTTGGTAAGAATTAGTACCATAGAAATTTACTCTCGCTTTATGAGAGGGAATTTGGTGATGGTCCTTATCCCCTTTGCTGTGGAAGGGGATTACCTCTACTTATTTACGGGCGTTAGCCCGCATGAGGAATAATACAGATGGCGGCAGGCACGCTCACCCATTTTGATAGCCACGGCAATGCGGCGATGGTCGATGTCGGTAATAAACCGGAAACCACCCGGGTCGCTGAGGCTGCCGGGAACATCCGGATGTCTGCCGAGGCCTATGCCCTGGTGAAAAGCGGCACGGTGAGCAAAGGGGACGTTTTGGGAATTGCCCGGGTCGCTGGGGTGCTCGCGGCGAAAAAGGTGGATGAACTGATCCCCCTGGCCCACCCCCTGCTGATTAACCGGGTCCAGGTTGATTTTCAGCCAAAAGATGAAGACCATTCGATAGATATATTCGCCACCGTGGCCATCTCCGGCAGAACCGGGGTGGAGATGGAGGCCCTTACCGCAGTATCGGTTGCGGCGTTGACTATTTATGATATGTGTAAGGCTGTCGATAAGAGTATGGTTATCGGCGACATTCGATTAATGAGAAAGACCGGTGGCAAAAGCGGCAGCTACGTTCGACCGGAATGAGCCACCACGGAAAAGGTTGATCCGGGGTTAGAGGAGGGATACATGGACAGGGAAAAACTGGAAATGTTTCGGGGACAGTTGCTCCGAAAAAAGGAAGAGATCCTCAATGAGGCGGGAAAAACCATGTCTGAAATGACCGATCAGACCAGTAACGTTCCCGACCCTAATGACCGGGCGACCATTGAATCCGGGCGGAGCTTTGAACTGCGGATCCGCGATCGCGAGAGGCGACTGCTGGTGAAAATCGATGAAGCGATAGCCCGAATCGAGGACGGCAGTTATGGGATCTGCGAGGATTGTGGCGAAGAGATCGGCATTAAGCGTCTCGAGGCTCGTCCGGTGACCACCTATTGTATTGACTGCAAAACTCTTCAGGAAACGAAAGAAAAATCCAAGGGGCTGTAAAAGGAGCACATGCCGGAACTCCGCAAAGATCCTGTTCTTGGGCGATGGATCATCATCTCCAAAGAGAGAAGGAAGAGGCCGACCGATTTTCCGGTTGAAATCCAGCGCGGAGCCGGGGGATTCTGTCCCCTTTGCCCGGGGAACGAGTCCTTCACCCCGCCGGAGGTGTTTGCCATAGCCGATGGCCCCCGCGGCCGCAACACCAGCGGCTGGCAGGTGCGGGTGGTGCCCAACAAGTATCCGGCCCTGGTCATTGAAGGCGAACTGAGTAAAGAGGGGATTGGCCTTTACGACCGGATGAACGGCATTGGTGCGCATGAGGTGATCATTGAGAGCCCGCACCATGACGAAAATTTTGCCGACATCCCCCGGGACAGGATGTCCCTGGTTTTTCGGGCGTACCGGGAGCGGATTATCGATTTGGCCAAGGACCGTCGGTTCAAATACGTGATGGTCTTTAAAAATCACGGCCGTGCTGCCGGCGCATCTCTTGAACACTCCCACTCCCAGTTGATCGCCCTGCCGATTCTGCCGCGGATGATCGTCTCCGAACTGAACGGCGCCAAATCCCATTACCAGTATAAGGAGCGGTGCGTCTTCTGCGATATCATCCGTCAGGAGATGATCCACAACGAGCGGGTGGTCTGTCAGAACGACCAGTTTATCACCATCACCCCTTTTGCCCCGCGCACCCCTTTTGAGATGTGGGTTTTGCCCAAACGGCATGCCTCCGCCTACATTTCCATGCAGGACGGTGAATGCACCGCTCTGGCCGAGATCTTCTCCGAATCTCTAAGGCGGCTCTGCGCCTGCATTCCCAATGCTTCCTACAATTTTGTTCTGCATACCGACCCCCTACACTCCGGTGGGCTGGAGTACTACCACTGGCACTTTGAGATCTTTCCCAAACTCACCTCGATTGCGGGCTTTGAGTGGGGGTCGGGATTTTATATCAACCCCTTGCCCCCGGAGGAGGCTGCAGCATATCTGCGCGAGGCCTTTGCACAACCAAATGGAGGTGACGGTGAAGAAGATACTGCTGGTTGACGACGAAGAGAACATCCAGATCATCTACCGTGAGGAGTTCGAAGAAGAGGGCTACGAGGTGCTCCCGGCCCTGAATGGTTTCGTCGGCCTGGAGAGGTTCAAGTCGGATAAACCTGATCTGGTGATTCTCGATATCCTGATGCCGGGTATCGACGGCATCGAGGTACTGCGTCAGATGAAGATGCTCAACCCTGCGGTACCGGTGATCCTGAGCAGTGCCTTTCAGGAATTCAAGCGTGACCTGGGAACCTGGGCCTCCGATGAGTACGTGGTGAAGTCCGGCAATCTCGATGAACTGAAAAGCGCGGTCAAAAGACTGATCGGCCCGAGCTAAAGGTATCTGCCGCCGCCGCGACTGATCAAGTTGGGGGATGCAGGCCGCCGGTTCCCCGGCAGGTGGAACAGACCAGCTATGAAAGATATCCAGAGCCAGCGTGACAGCCGGCGGATTAACATTCAGAAGGTCGGGGTAAAAACCGTCTCCTATCCGATTACCGTGCGTGACAAGGCCCGGCGGGAGCAGCACACCATCGCCACGGCGAATATGTACGTCAATCTGCCCCACCGGTTCAAGGGGACCCATATGAGCCGCTTTGTGGAAATTCTCAATGAATTCCACGGTAAGATAGATATTAACAGTTTTGCGGTTATCCTGAAGAAGATGAAGGATCGCCTCGAGGCGGAAGCGTCCCACCTGGAGATTGAATTCCCCTATTTCCTCGAAAAGGCGAAAAACCTCGACTCGCGCACCCTCGGCCATTATCGCTGCCTGTTGCACGGCTCGTTGAACCGGGAGGAGGATCTGCTTCTCACTGTAGAAGTGCCGATCAGCCTTCCGGTAGTCGAGACCACGCCGCGGCGGCTGCCCGGATCGTTTGGCAGATGGGGCCAAGCCGAGGTCAATGTCCGTTTTCGGCAGTTTTTCTGGATCGAAGACCTGATTCTGCTCATCGAACAGGAGGTCGAGGCGGAGATTAATCACCTGCTGGTCAAAGAGCATTCGGTGATTTCCGTTGAGGCTCTCACCCGTCGGGTGGGGGCCTGCCTGGAAAAAATTGCCGCCATCTCCTGGTTTTCGGTAACCGTGCACAATTTTGGCGACGAGTGCGCCACCTTTGCCACCGTCACCTCACCTTAAAGTCAACCAGTAAGCCCCCAGTCCACCTCTACCGCCAATCTGCTGCCATGCGCGATCTCCTTTTTGAAATAGGTACGGAAGAGTTGCCCGCCGGTTTTCTTGCCCCGGCCCTCAGCCAACTTGAGGAATTATTCCGCCGCAAGGCGGCGGCACTGCGGCTCGGTCACGGCCGACTGCAGTCCCTGGGCACGCCTCGGCGTCTCGCCCTGCAGGTTTTTGATCTCGCCGAGAGGCAGGAAGAGGGAAGAGAAGAGTTGCTTGGTCCGTCCAGACAGGCCGGGATCGACCCGACCGGGGCCTACACCCGGGCAGCGGAAGGTTTTGCCCGGTCCAAGGGGGCCACGGTCGATCAGTTGCAGGTCGTTGCCACCGCCAAGGGGGAGTACCTGATGCTGATCCGCGAAGTTGCCGGACAGCCGGCCAGTGAGCTGCTTGGCGAACTCCTCCACAGTGTACTGCTGGAACTCTCCTTTGCCAAATCGATGCGCTGGGGCAGCAATCTCCACCCCTTTGCCCGGCCGATTCAATGGCTGGTGGCCCTCTACGGCAACGAGGTTATCCCCTTCAGCCATGAGGGGGTGGCGAGCGGCAATCTCAGCCGGGGCCACCGCTTTCTCGCGCCGGACTCTTTTCTCGTAGACAGCCCGGCCGAATACCCCGGTCAGCTTGCCCAACGCTTTGTCCTCGTCGATCCACAGGAAAGACGGGCTCAGGTGGTCCGGGAGATTACCGCGGCAGCGGCTCAAGCCGCTAACTGGCCTGATGCCCGGGTGGCGGTCGACGAAGCCCTGGTTGATACGGTTACCAATCTGGTTGAATATCCATTTGCGATTTGCGGTCAGTTTGACGAAAAATTTCTCCAGTTGCCCGCGGCGGTACTGATCACCTCGATGCGTGAACACCAGAAGTATTTTCCGGTGGTCGATGGCGAAAACCGGCTCCTTGCCGGTTTTGTTGCGGTCAACAACACCAGGGTGCTTGACCAGGCGACGACCCGCAAGGGGCATCAGCGGGTTTTACGGGCCAGGCTTGAGGATGCCTTGTTCTTTTACAACAGTGATCGCCAGACCCGGCTTGAGGAACGGATACCGCAACTGCAGGGGATTATTTTTCAGGCGGGCCTTGGCACCATGCTCGAGAAAAATGACCGACTGGTGAAACTGGTACGGATCCTCGCCGATCAGCTTGCCCCGGAATTGGCGGAAGAGTGCTGTCGAGCGGCCCTGCTCTGTAAGACCGACCTGCTCTCGGCAATGGTCGGTGAATTTCCGACCCTGCAGGGGACGATGGGGGCGGCCTATGCCCGCTTCGATGGTGAACCGGAAAGCGTTGCCCTGGCAATTGAAGAGCATTACCTGCCGAAA